>JANOEF010000514.1:0-11154 GCA_031413075.1 Acidobacteriota bacterium
GAGCAGATTCGAGTTTGATGTATGGGTCAGAACCATCTGCGCCTACGGGATGGTTTAACACTAAGCACCAATGCACAATTAACAATGGACAATGAACAATTAAGAAAAACCACAAACCAAATTTGCTCAACTATTTGCAAACTTTTCTTTATTTTTAATCTGTCGCAAAACTTTTGCTGACCTTCTTTGCAATCGAAATGTTTAGCTTAACCCCGCCCGCTACTGCAGGCGGTTCTGACCTGTTATACCATACACTAATCGTGAATTTGCTCTAATACCCTAGTTTGGTGGCAACTAAAATTGTCTCACCACCAAATAATTGTATCTGAATATTATCACCTGTTGATTGCGGGTTTGCCGAATCAATCTCAAACGAAATGGTCTTGCCATTCTCTGAAAATTTCAGAAAACTGTTGTCTTTGACAATCGGCAAAACTACTTGCTGACCGACAGCAGGTTTGAAAATGATGGTTTGCTCGCAGTTGCAGGCACCCGAGATTTTGCGAAGAGTGACGAGTTTTTTATTTTCGGATAAAGGTTTGATATCGGATTCCCAAATTCCACCGTTGGAAACCGGGACTAAAAACGATTCGCTCTGAATATTGGTAAATCCCCGTCGGCCTGTAATTTTAGCCTCAAAGGGAACGCTCGTTTTTGGAAGTAAGGCTAAATCTTCTTTGGAAATTTCCGCTTCCCAGGCATTTAGACCAAGATTTTTCCTCAGGTCAAATTCTTTTTTCCAACCGGTTTTGTCGCTTAATACAAGTTTGAAATCCTTGGTAAAAGTATCTGCTAGCCATTCCAGTCTTAAATCAGAGTTTCGCAAAATATTTTTACCCGGATGAAGACAAGGTTCGGTCATTTGTGGTTTGAAAATATTATAAACTTCGGGTTCGGCATTTGGCTGCCATTTGTGCGGGACAAAGGCATAAACGGTGACATATTCATTTGTGTTCGGCTGGGCATTGGAATAAAGCGAAACCTGTTGATTACTCGCAGTAGAATTATTTTGAGCGTCACCTGGCTGAACATTATTTTGCTGATTAATTTGACCAAACCCATTCTGAAAAGACAGCGGATTATCAGTACTTGAAACAATCGCAGGGATGATTTTGATGCCGACTCTGCCGGTCAGCTTCATAATAAAATTTATCGCTACCGCCGCCAGAGCAATCCATTTTGATAATTGCGGATAGGCTTGGGTTAATTGACTAATGGCAATCAAACCGCCCTGCAAAAGCATCTGGGTGACGCTAAAATTCAAATCTTCGAGTCTGATATTTTTGGAAACGCATTGCGCCCTCGTCGCGATTGGCGTATAAGCCATTGTGTTCCAACAGTCCGGCAATTGAAGATTAAAACTTCTGGCTAATCCTTCAACCGATTGTTCAATATAGAAATCCGCACCTTTCTTATTTCCGGAGTTGTTTCCATAATCGGGGTAACTGTTTCCGCCATATCCATTGTTATTGCCGGAATTCTTAGTCATCAAAAGTTGAAGCTGGGTAAGAAAAGAACTTAGTTGGCCATAGGCTCCCGAAATTTCGATGATTTTTTCCCCCATTTGCCGCATTTCGTCGGGCTTTTTCTGGATTATATCAAGAATTTTTTTGCGGTAGTTTCCTTTCGGATACAAGAAGATTATCGGTTGACTGTCATACGGAACTTTGAAAAAATAATCTTTATACCAGCCGCTGTCTTTTAGTCTGATTTCTTCGGAAACAATATTATTTTTATCCTGCCCCTTACTTGGATTGATGAAAGCAACCAGTAAGGTCCAATCCAAATTACTCTGACTCGGCATAACTCCATTGACCGGCTCATTTGCCAACTTGATCTTTAAGACATCGCCTTCATTAAGTCTGGGAACTTCCATCAACGGCAGTGGTTCTTTGCCGTTGCGGTAAACTAAGGCATCCAGCCGCGCAACTTCCGTCTTAAATGGACTATTGGCAGAATAATTATTATCGTAACCGTTGTTATTACCGTTAGTCGGGTTAGTTTGGGACGGATAATTAACTGGCGATCGCTGGGGCTGGGGATATTGCCCTTGAGAATAGCAGAATACGGAAATAAACAGGATGCAAAACCCAAGAAATCCAAGATGAAATCCGGCTGACAAAAAACTCAAAAATTGATTATTTATAACACTCATAAAATTGCTCCCTCTATCTTTAAATCTGAAATATTAATGGTTATTAGAATTGGTATTTATATTTATCTCGAAGGCATTGAATGGTGGAGAGAATATATGTCCATTCTGATCAAACTTGCCCACACTTATAAACGCGCCAGGAGAAAGAAAACCGTCCCAAAAAAAATGACAAACTTTTAACTTAAAACTTGGCGTAAATAAGTGTTGAACAATGCCGGACTATCCAGAGGAAGTATTTAGCAGGTAAGCAAAAATTTGGTGACAGACTGGAAATAAAGAAACACTGGTAAAGTAAGTGAGCAACTTTGGTTTGGAGCCTGTCAAGCAGATTGTGTAACTGCCTTTTTTACATATAAGGAGTCAACTGCTCCTCAAACTCAATGGCAAACCGATTCATCACCTGTTTCCAATCTTTGATCGGCATTGTCCATTGTTAATTTTGCCTTGGTGCTTATGCCAAAGAAAGTTGTTAATCTCGACTTGAATAAGAGTTTAACTATCAGCTAACTGCTAACAGTTCACTGGTAACTGGTATAAGCCAATAAATCGTTTCCACAAACTTGCCAAAAAAAACAGCCTGACTTCATCATTCCTTATCACCAAACCTACTAAATTCGACCGATTAAATGGATAAAATTTACCGGATCGGCCACTTTCCCAACCGAAATAATCGAAGCCTAGTTTTATTGAACTTTTTTTCAAATGATGCCGTAAGGAATTTTGACCCTGCACGACAGGCATATTCATTCAAAATTTTTCAAATAATATGAAACAAGTCATTTCCTTTTATTATGACGCTTTTGGCATCGCGCTTGATTCGATCTTTGCTCATAAACTCCGGGCTTTTTTGACCCTCATCGGAATCATCATCGGGGTCGCGGCGGTCGTGGTGGTCGGTGCCTCGATCAGTGGTTTGAATTCGTATGTGACCGGAAAGATCGCCAAAATCTTAGGCGCCAACCATTTTATGATTGCCCGAATGGCTTCAAACGGACAAATTGCCGAAGAAGAGTGGGAGCGCATGAATCGGCGTAACAAAAAATTAACGGTCGAAGAATATGAATATTTGAAAGCCAACTGCACCAAATGCACCTTTGTCGGCGGTCAAGCCGGCGGCGGCACCAATTTGTCTGAAAACGGGGTTGAAATTCCTTCGGTACCGACCTGGGGCGTAACCGAAGAAATTGCCGATATTGCCGATAAAACCATCGCCGAAGGCCGTTTTTTTACCAGAGACGAAATTACCCGGCAAGCGAAAATGACTTTTATCGGTGCCGAAATCGCCGAAAAGCTGTTTCCCGACGGCAACGCCATCGGAAATACGATCCGGGTTCGCGGGATTCCGCTGACAGTTATCGGAATTGATGAGAAAAAGGGGTCATTTTTTGGTCAATCGCTCGACCGCGAAATTTTTATCCCGCTTTCACTTCATCGCCAAATGTTCGGGCGAGACGGAGGAATTCAACTCCACGGCAAAGCAAAAGATAAAGAAACGCTGAACGAAGCCATCGAAGAAGCCCGCCAAATCATTCGCAATAAACGCCAGCTGATCGGCAGTATGGACGATACTTTTAGTTTAGTTGATGTCGAAGGCGTCAACAATCAGGTTGACCAATTCACCGCCGCCATTGCGGCGGTGGTGGTGCCGATTACACTTATTACTTTGATCGTCGGCGGAATTGTGGTGATGAATATTATGTTGGTTTCGGTCACCGAACGGACTTTTGAGGTCGGTTTAAGAAAAGCCCTCGGGGCAACCCGCAAGCAGATCTTGTTGCAATTCTTGATCGAATCGTCTTTGCTCTGCATTGTCGGCGGAATTATCGGCCTCTTGTTAGCCGTCATCGTCACCCAGCTCATTACTTTAGCCGCCGGTATTACGATGACGATCACTATCAGCTATATCATTCTATCTATCGCAGTCTCAACAATTATCGGAGTTGTAGCGGGATTATATCCGGCTTTCAAAGCCGCCAAATTAGATCCTATTGTGGCGCTCACCAAAAACGTCTAAGGAGTTTTACAAATGAAGGTTTCAACGATTTTACCCGGCGAAATTCTAAAAATGGCGTTTGACAGCATCAAATCAAACAAATTCCGTTCGGTTTTAACTATCCTGGGGATCGTAGTCGGGATTATGACTGCCATTGTCGTCGCCTCTATTCTGACCGGCATGCGCAACAGCATTGTGGCCATGGTCGAAGATTACGGAACCAGCAATATTTATGCGTTTCATCTTTCGACCGGATTTGGCCCGCCGGACCGGAGCGAACGTTCGCGGAAGCCGTTAACCGAGGACGACGCCGACGCAATTCTGGCGCAATCGAGTGCGGTCGAAGAAATTTCTCTGGTGGCGCCCGGCATTGGCAATTTCGGTCCCAGTTTTGACGACAACCTGACCTACGAAGGAAAAAATTACCGCCGTGCTCAAACCGATGGAGTTTCGCCGAATTACGCCGATATTACCAATGTCATAGTTCAGGAAGGGCGATTTATTAGCGAATCCGACAATCAACAGCGGCGAAATGTGATCGTCATCGGAGTCAACGCCGCCGAAGCCCTGTTTCCGGATCAGACGACCGGAATTGTCGGAAATTATGTGCGGATGAACGGAACAATGTGGGAAATTATCGGTGTTTTGCAAAAACGCAAAGCCGGTTTTTTTGGTTCAAACGATGAAGACAGCGCGGTCTATTTGCCGTTTCGGACCGCCCGCAAAGTGGCTCCGCAACGCGATTATATTCTGCAGATCATCAAGGCTAAAGATGGTCAAATCCTCGATGCCGTGACCGATGTCGAAGACATTTTGCGCCAGAGAAGAGCCGTAAAATTTGATGCTCCAAATGATTTCGATGTTAAAACCGCCAGCAGTTTTATCGAACAATTTGATTCGATCACCGGAATGGTCGGAGCCATTGCCATTGCTATTTCTTCGCTCGGATTATTGGTCGGCGGAATCGGGGTAATGAATATTATGCTCGTCTCCGTCACCGAACGAACCAAGGAAATCGGCATCCGTAAAGCTATCGGCGCCACTAAAAGTGCGATTGTGATGCAATTTTTACTTGAAGCGATGACGCTGACATTTTTCGGCGGAGTAATCGGAGTCACCTTAGCTGTTGGGATCAGTCAGCTGATTTTACTGTTAGTTCCATCAATTCCGGCTCAAATTCCAATGTGGGCAGTGATTCTGGGTCTGACGGTCTCGGTCGGAGTCGGATTGATTTTCGGCGTTTTGCCGGCTCGTAAAGCATCGAATCTGGATCCGATCGAGTGTTTGCGATACGAATGATCTAACGCAAATTTGAAATTTTCGGGAGCCCAAGCATCCGCGAGGGCTTTTGTTTTGCTCCCGCTCATAAAATCTACTTGTCCAAATAACAAAAAGGAAACTAAAAATTTAATTAGTTATGCTAGAATATTTTTAGGAATTAGCTTCCTGACAAAACTCTGCTCCGTTTCAAACACAAATCAATAAAGAACTTCGAGCCATTTTGGTAAGGAACAAGAGAGAAAAGGAATGGAAGATTTTGAAAGTTTGCTCAAAAAATTTCTGAAATCATTGTCTAAAGAAGTCAAGAAAGCTGTTTAAAATAAAAGCGAAATAGTTTTAGCTGAAATATTTGAGGTTAGGACTATTTAAAAAATTTATGTGTGGAATCGTTGGATACGTTGGAAATAAACAAGTGGTGCCTGTCATTATCGAAGGCTTACGGAAATTGGAATATCGCGGATATGATTCGGCCGGAATCGCAGTAGTGGACGAGAGTCACGATCTTTCGATCCGCCGCGCCGAAGGCAAACTTCGTAATCTCGAAGAAGCGATTCGTTTGAATCCGCTCGATGGAACCTACGGAATCGGTCATACGCGGTGGGCCACTCATGGTCGTCCGACCGAAGAAAATGCTCACCCGCATCGCGATTGCACCGGCCGAATTGTCGTCGTCCATAACGGCATTATTGAGAATTATTTGCAGTTAAAAGAGAAATTAATCGCGGCTGGACACACTTTCAAAACCGAAACTGATACCGAAATCGTGGCTCATCTGATTGAGGAGATCATCAAAACCGAAGGTCTCGCCTTTGAACCTGCGGTCAGAAAAACCGTCCAACAATTGCGCGGAATCTTCGCGCTTTCGATTATTTCGGCGGACGAACCCGACACGATCATCGCTGTCCGCGAAGGGCCGCCGGTGGTCATTGGTTTGGGCGATGGGGAATTTTTCGTAGCCTCCGATATTCCCGCCATCTTACAGCATACGCGGGACGTTTTTTATCTCGGCGAACGCGAGATCGCTATTTTAACTAAAGATTCGGTAAGAGTCACCGACTTTGACGGAAACGCGGTCGAGCCGAAACAACAACGCATCACCTGGGATCCGATTGCGGCTGAAAAAGGCGGCTTCAAGCATTTTATGCTCAAGGAAATCTACGAACAGCCGCGTGCCGTTCGGGATACTGTGCAGGGACGCATCTCGCTCGAGACGGGGAAAGTCTATCTGGATGCAATGAATATTTCCGAAGATAATTTCAAAGCCGTTCGTTCGATCAAAATAGCCGCCTGCGGAACGAGCTGGCACGCCGGAATTGCCGGTAAATATATGCTTGAGCAATTGGCGAGAGTACCGGTCGAAGTAGATTACGCTTCGGAGTTTCGCTATCGTGACCCGGTTTTGGACGAAAGCGATCTGTTGATCGTAATTTCGCAATCGGGTGAAACGGCCGACACGATTGCCGCGATGCGCGAAGCTAAACTATCGGGCTGCAAAGTTTTAGCGATTTGTAATGTCCAGGGTTCGATGATCACCCGCGAAGCTGATGGCACAATTCTAACGCACGCCGGACCTGAAATCGGCGTGGCTTCGACCAAAGCTTTTACCTCGCAAATGATCGCGCTGTATCTTTTTGCACTTTATCTCGGACAACTGCGCGGGAAAATTGACGAAGCGGAAGCCAAATTTCACGCTCAGGAATTGGCGGAATTGCCGCTCAAAATCGAGACTCTTTTGAACGATGCCGATTCTATCGAAGATCTTTCCAGGGAATTTTTCCGGGTTCAGGATTTTTTATATTTGGGACGCGGAATCAATTTCCCGGTCGCGCTCGAAGGTGCCCTAAAACTCAAGGAAATTTCGTATATTCACGCCGAAGGTTATCCGGCCGGCGAGATGAAACACGGGCCCAATGCGCTGATTGACGAAAAACTTCCGGTCGTCATCATCAATACCCGCGAAGAAGGCAATAAAGGCAGTGAGCTTCGATATGAAAAAACTCACTCAAATATCGTTGAAGTAAAATCGCGGGACGGAATTATCGTTTCGATTTTGACCGAAGGCGACGGAATGAGTTCAAAGGTGTCTGACCACGTCATCGAAATCCCGCAAGCCTCTGATTTGCTGTCACCCATTCTGGCCATTGTACCGTTACAACTGCTGGCCTATAACATCGCCGTGCGCCGTGGCTGCGACGTGGATCAGCCGCGTAATTTGGCCAAGTCCGTCACAGTCGAATAGAAGATATAAAAAAATTGAGTTTATTTCACAATTTAATTCTTTGATTTTTGAGCCCGTTTTCTGCTATTTCTCGCGGATTATAAGTAAGGCAGTAATTTTGGGCTGAGAAAAAATAAAGTCAAGGAATTACGGCTGATAGATTTGTCTATCGGCAGAGAAATTGTGAATTTAATCAAATCTTACAAAAATAAAATGACGGGATTATGTGAGTCGTTGACTTATTTTCGCCGTCATTCTATTCTGTCGCCGCAATCTTCTAAATTTTCATTACAGGTTGATTCATCAATGAGCGAATCTTCGCTGTCTCAAAACGAAATAACCGCCATGCTTCGCACTTGGGGTAAGGGCGAACACGATGCGTCTGAAGAATTAGTCCAGGCAGTTTACAACGAACTGCGCCGACAAGCCCGCTACCATCTGCGCCGCGAACGGTCGAATCACACTCTGCAAACAACTGCTCTGATCAACGAAGCCTATATTAAATTGGTCGAACAGCGTTCGGTGAAATGGGAAAGCCGGACGCATTTTTTTGCCTTGGCAGCGGAAATGATGCGGCGCATTCTGGTTGACCACGCCAAAGCTAAATACAGCCAAAAACGCGGTGGAAAAGACGAAAATCTTCCGCTTGAAGCCGCCTTAAACATCAAAACCGATGAACGGGATATTGATTTCATTGCGCTGGACGAGGCTTTGACCGGATTAGCTAAGGTTGATCCTCAACAGGCAAAAATTGTTGAGTTACGTTATTTTAGCGGACTAAATGTTGAAGAAACTGCAGGAGTTTTAGGAATTTCGCCGGCCACCGTCAAACGCGATTGGGCGATGGCCAAGGCGTGGCTCCGTTATGAATTAACCCGAACAGGAGGCGTATGAATCAGGACAATTGGCAGGAAGCTAAAGAAATATTCAACCAAGCTCTCAAACTTTCCGGGTCTCAGCGAGCCAAGTATTTAGACAATGTTTCCTTAAAAACCCCTTTGCTTGGCGAACAAGTTAAAACACTTCTCGAATACTATAAAAGCGAATTTTTAGAAGACCCTCCTATTCATCAAGTAGCCGAGATTATCGGCGGAAGCCGGTTAAAAATCGGACAACAGATAGGACATTATGAAATAAAGAAAATTCTCGGAATTGGCGGAATGGGCGAAGTTTTTTTGGCGCAAGACCTTGAACTTAAACGCTCAGTTGCCATCAAAATTCTCCATCAGGAAGTAGCCGCAGACAAAGACCGCATCAGCCGTTTTATTCAGGAAGCCCGGGCCGCTTCGGCTCTGAATCACCCCAACATCCTCACCATTCACGAAATCGGTAAGTTTGAAGACTCGCCTTATATTGTTTCCGAATATATCAAAGGCGAAACATTGCGCGAAAAATTAAAAAAGAAAAATTTAAGTTTAGCGGAAAGTCTGGAAATCACGTCTCAAATTGCTACTGCTCTCGAAGCCGCTCACGAAGCCGGAATCGTTCACCGTGACATCAAGCCGGAAAACATTATGCTCAGAAAAGACGGACTGGTCAAAGTGCTTGATTTTGGGCTGGCCAAACTGCTTTCGCAGAGACACGGAGACGCGGAGACACGGGGACACGGAGAAGACGAACAATCCAAAATCCAAAATCTAAAATCCAAAATCGAAAGGTCCAAAATCCAAAATCTCACCAGCCCCGGCATGGTCATGGGAACAGTCGCTTATATGTCACCCGAACAAGCGCGAGGTAAAGCGGTTGATGCTCGCACCGATATTTGGAGTCTGGGCGTTGTTTTATATGAAATGCTGTCGGGGAAACAGCCGTTTGTGGGCGAAACAACCAGCGATATTATTGCCTCGATTCTGAAAACCGAAGCTGAATCATTAGAAAGTTTAGGAAAAGAAATTCCCAGGGAACTGGAGTCAATTTGTTTGAAAGCATTGGCTAAAGATAAAAACAAGCGTTATCAAACCGCTCAGGATTTTTTAGAAGACTTAAAAGGAGAGAAAAAACGAATGGAAAACGTCATGGAACAAGCAATTATCAAACCATTTAATATCATCAGTGAACAAGAGACGAAACCGATTCGAGTTCCGCCAACGCTCAGTGCGGAATATCTGGTGACCAGCGTCAAGCGTCATAAACTGGCTTTTCTGAGCTCTTTGCTGGTAATTGGGGTTTTAGCCGTGGGGGTGACCTTTTATAACTTTAATGCCGCCCCGCAACCAGGCAAATTTAACAGTGCCGTCCCGCCGGTCATAAATGCCGATACGACCGAAAAGGATTTGAAGTTCTCTCGACTGCCGACTTCAGGCCAGGTTATTGAAATTGCCATTTCGCCGGACGGGAAATACATCGCTTATGTGACAACGATAGAAAATAAACGCAGTATCCGAATTATGCAAAGCAACGGATCAGGCGATGTCGAAATTATGCCCCCGGTAAAGGAATGGTTCACGGCTTTGAGTTTTACGCCCGACAGTAATCATCTTTATTACCTTTATTCCACTCTCGATAACGAAGAAATCTTTAAAGTTCCGGTGCTGGGCGGCTCACCGACCAAGATCGCCGATCAAACGGACGGAGGCGGTTCCATTTCGCCTGATGGAAAAACGCTTGCCTTTCACCGTGAGCAGGATCAGGCTCAATTACTGGTCTTGGCGAACCCTGACGGATCAAATCAAAGAACTCTGATTAAAACCCCTTTTTCGGGAAATTCGATCCACTGCGGCGCAGTTCCGGCCTGGTCACCTGATGGCCAAAAGATTGCCTGTGGGCTTATTTTAACCGAAGGGAATGAAAGATACGTTAAGCTCCTCAGTATCAAGGTTGCTGACGGCTCGCAGGAAATCCTCAGCGAACATAAATGGGCGGGGTCCGGCCGGGCGGTCTGGATGCCGGACGGCAATTTGCTGATCAACGGACGAGAAAAATCCACCGGGAGTCTCAACCAGAACTCGCAAATCTGGTTGGTCGTGCCGGGGGCTGCTCCGAAGAGAGTAACTAATGACCCCAACAATTATTCAAACATCAGCGCGACAGCCAAAGGTGATGTTCTGCTCACGCTGCAGTCGAGAATGATGACGGATCTGTGGACCCTGCCGGTCAGCGGCGATGCGCTCCAGGCCAAACAAATAACCTTCACCGGAGAGATTGCCGGTAACTCCGGCTGGACGCCGAACGGGCAGATCGTTTTTAGCTCCGGACTCACCAATCGCCCTGATTTCTGGATCATGAACCCGGACGGGACGAACCGCAAAAAATTGACCGCCAATGAGACTGCCGATATCACAGCTCCCAAGGCGACAGCTGACGGGCAATATATCATCTTTAACTCAAACCGGGACAGTTCCAGCATGCAGGTTTTTCGAATGGATCCGGACGGCAGTAACGTCAAACAACTGACCACCGGCCTGGGTGCCATGGCCTCGAAGACTTCGCCGGACGGAAAATGGGTCTATTACCTGCAGAATATGCCGGATCAGACAAAACAGATCTGCAAAATCTCGATCGACGGGG
>JANOEF010000515.1:0-13382 GCA_031413075.1 Acidobacteriota bacterium
CTTGAGCGGGGGCAGAGCCTCCCTTCCTCACCTGTCATTTGTGTGAGCTGGTCCTTTGCCTCTTTTACAAGCTGAAGATTGACCACTCAACTAAAAGAAATTGGCAAGTCGGGAAGGGTTGTTCTACGCCCGCTTTTCTCAGGCTGAGTCACACTTTTAATTGCACCCCAGGACTCGGGCCGGCTCTTTGAAAGTCGTTTGGAGTGTCTTTTTGATTTTGCAAATTGTCTCAATTAGCTTAAAATTAAGCCATGCAATTTCGTCTCATTTCTGAAAACACACCGAAAGGTGATCAGCCCCAAGCGATTGACCAACTGGTCAGGGAATTGAATAAGGGCACCAAAGAGCAGGTTTTATTGGGCATTACGGGAAGCGGCAAAACTTTTTCGATAGCGAATGTCATTAACCAAGTCCAACGTCCGACTCTGGTTCTGGCTCATAATAAGACTCTGGCCGCCCAACTCTATCAGGAATTTAAGAACTTTTTCCCCGAAAATGCGGTTGAATATTTCGTCTCGTATTACGATTATTATCAACCCGAAGCCTATGTTCCGGCTTCTGATCTGTATATCGAAAAAGAAGCGACCATCAACGAAGAAATTGACCGGCTCAGACTGTCGGCGACCCGCGCGCTTTTTGAAAGGCGGGATGTCATCGTCATCGCCAGCGTCAGCTGTATCTATGGTTTAGGCGATCCGGACGCTTATTTTGGGATGTTGCTGTTTGTCGAACCGGGGCAGACGATGAAACGCGAAGAGCTGCTTCGCAAGCTGGTCGAATTGCAATATGAACGCGCCGAGATTGATTTTGACCGGGGGAAATTTCGGGTTCGCGGGGATGTGGTTGAAATTTATCCGAGCTATCAGGATGACGGCTACCGAATCGAATTTTGGGGCGATGAGATTGATGCCATTTATACGATTGATCCATTACTCGGCGAAGTTAAATTTAAGCACGATTCGCGTTTGCCGATTTACCCCAAAACTCACTATGTCATGTCGAAGGCGACCATTAAACGGGCATTGAAAACGATTAAGGAAGAACTTGAGTGGTGGGAAGCAGAACTTATCAAACAAGGCAAAATCGTCGAATCTCAAAGACTCCATCAGCGGACAATGTATGATCTGGAAATGATGAAGGAAATGGGGTTTTGCCGGGGGGTCGAAAATTATTCGCGGCATCTGACCGGCAAAAAACCGGGCGACCCGCCGCCGACTCTGCTTCATTATTTACCGAGTGATTCGATTATTGTGATTGACGAATCGCATCAGACGATTCCGCAGCTTGGCGCCATGTATAAAGGCGACCAGTCGCGCAAGGGAACTTTGGTCGAATACGGTTTTCGCTTGCCGAGTGCAAAAGATAATCGCCCGCTTAACTTTGACGAATTTAATCAAATGATCGGGCAGAAAATTTATGTCTCCGCGACCCCGGGTAATTACGAGTTAGAAAAAACCGGCGGCGAAATTGTCGAACAGGTTATTCGCCCGACCGGACTCCTGGATCCGATCGTCGAGGTGCGTCCCGTGAAGGGGCAGATTGATGACCTTTTGCATGAATGCCGGGTGCGGGCTGAACGCAATGAAAGAGTTCTGGTCACCACCCTCACCAAGAAAATGTCGGAGAGTCTGACCGAGTATTTTGCGGAGGTCGGGGTGAAGGTTCAATATCTGCATTCGGATATAGACACGCTCGAAAGAATAAAAATCCTCCGAAACCTGAGACGCGGCGAATTTGATGTTTTGGTTGGGATCAACCTCTTGCGCGAAGGTCTCGATTTACCGGAAGTTTCGCTGGTTGCGATCCTTGATGCGGATAAAGAAGGTTTTTTACGCAGTGAAAGAAGTTTGATCCAAACCATGGGACGGGCCGCCCGAAACTCGGAAGGCAAAGCGATTCTGTATGCCGACAAAATTACTAATTCGATGGAGCGGGCGATTGGCGAAACCGAACGGCGCCGAAAATTGCAGGAACTATACAATACAGAAAACGGCATCACGCCGACCACCATTGTTAAATCTATCGAGTCAACCCTCGTCACGGCTTACGAAGCGGATTATTTCAAAGTCCCGCTGGATTTGGACGGTTTCGAAGAATATTCACCAAAACAATTAAAGGAAACGATCGGTCAATTAGAAGGCGAGATGCGCCAATCTGCCAAAGATATGAAATTTGAATTGGCGGCTGAACTTCGGGATAAAATTAAATATCTGAAAGAAAAACAATTACAGGTTTGATCAATTTATTCGAACGGCGTCAGCGGTCGGGTTCTGGCTTAAAAACTCAAAACCCTTTCTTTTCTTTTCAAAAAGATGAGGAAATTTAGGAATAAGGCGATGAGACCGATGAGGAGTGTGATCCAGTCCAGCCATTTGAAAAGATAAAATGATTCAAAATCAAAAGTGACCAATTTCCAAATAATGAAAATAAGCGGATAACTTGAAATCAACAGCCAGAAGGCAACTGCAAATTTGCCGTAAATATTTGGTTTTTCAACCGCTTCCAAAATGTTCCGATTGGCTTCGGTCAGCGTTTCCTGAGCCTTAGCGGCCGTCACTGCCCAAGCGGTAATGAGAAACGATAACCACGAAAAAACATAAAGCAGTAAAATTTCGGGCGATTTATCTTTGATATTCAGAAAATCAGGTCGAAATTGAGCATAAGCATTTGTATTCAGAACTAATGTAATCAAAAGGACAACCGAAATAAGCAAAGGAAAAATGATAAAAATACTGCCGGATAAAGAATTGAGATTGGCTTTCTTTAAGTTCTCTTTGGCTTCGGATTTAGTTGGATTGATGGCGACTGCCTGCCGAAAACAATCAATAGCTTCGTTCAAAATTTGTCTTTTGGTTTGAAAGTCAGAAGTTTTATAGAATCTTTCCAACAATACTTCACCGAGCGAATTTAGCGAATCATAATCGTTGGCCTCGATTTTCAACGAACAGCGAAAATTTGTTTCTGCTGCGGTCAGATTTCCTTTCGAAAATTCGACATAGCCCAGGGTTTTGCGGGCTTCGACTGAATCCGGCGCAAGCTCACGAATTTTTTCAGCAGTTTGCGTAGCCTCTTTGTATTTTTTTCTTTGGAGCTGTGTATAGGCCAGGGTTTGGAGGGCAAATACCGATTCCGGCTCTTGTTTAACGGCTTCTAAAGCACTTTCGAGCCGTTTCTTTTTGTTATTTTTTTTGCTGTAAACAATAGACTGCAAACGATACGCCCACTCTTGAGTGGGGTCAGCCTGGATGGCTTTCTGTGCATATTGGAGCGACTTTTCGTCATCACCGAGTTCAATATGACAGCGGGAAATGTTGCATAAGGCGCGATAATGTTGAGGCTCGATGGCGAGACATTTGGTGGCTTCAATGATCGAGTCCCGCCAGCGCTCAAGTTCGCTCAACTGATTGGCTCGTTGGTAATGTAATTCGGCGGCTTCGTCCATTATTGAGATAAGTTTAGAAGTTGTTAGGTTTAGAAGTTTAGAAAACTGATTTTGCAGAAAATAATTCAGTTTCTCCTAAACCTCTAAACCTTAAAAACTTTTAAACTTATTAGTTTTTTGCCTGTTGTTGACGCGGTTTGGCATTTTTAACATGCTTGTCAAACCAGCTAATCATTTCAGACAAAGTGTGTTCGATTGATTCTTTCGCCGAATATCCGTGAGATTCGAGCGGGAGCATAACCAGCTTTGCCGTTCCTCCATTGCCCCGAATGGCGGCAAAAAGTCTTTCGGATTGAATCGGAAAAGTCCCTTGATTATTGTCCGCCTCGCCGTGGGTCAGCAAAATCGGTTCATTGATTTTGTGGGCATGAACGAACGGCGAAACTTTCATATACATATCGGGAGCTTCCCAAAATGTGCGCCGTTCCGATTGGAATCCAAACGGGGTCAGAGTCCGGTTATAAGCACCTGAACGGGCAATTCCGGCCCGGAAAATATCCGAATGAGCCAATAAATTAGCGGTCATAAATGCGCCGTAGCTATGTCCGCCGACTCCTACCCGGTCGCGGTCGGTGACGCCTAATTCAACCGCTTTATCAATCGCGGCTTGAGCCGAAGCCACCGTTTGCTGAACAAAAGTTTCGTTGACAGTTTCGGGATTTCCGACAATCGGCATCGTCGCGTCATCAAGAACCGCATAGCCTTGCAAAAGGAAAAATAGATGCGACATTCCGCCGATTTGGGTGAAACGATTGGTCGAACCAGAAACTTGTCCGGCAGTCGAGGCATCCGTAAATTCGAGCGGATACGCCCAGACGAGAGTGGGCAAACGGGTGCCTTCTTTGTAATTCGGCGGCAAATACAGGGTAAATGACAAATCAACGCCGTCAGCCCGTTTGTATTTAACTAATCTTTTCGTGATTCCGCGCAATTGTGGGGTTGGATCGGTAAAGTTGGTCAATGGCTTTGCAGTCGTGGCATTGGCCATTGCCACCGGATTGTTAAATGAATGAAGCATTAGATTTGGCGGATTTGCGACGGTTTCAAAACGGGTCATGAATTCGGATTTATCCTTTCCAAAAGTAACGAAAGATTCGTAGGAAGACGAACCGCTTCTAAAAAGTTCGGTGCCCTTAAAATCCTTCAAGCTAAACCTTCGCAAAAATGGTCGGTCGCCTTCGGGGGTCGCGCCTTGTCCACTGGTGAAAACATCATCGCCGTCCTGCATTACCACACTGTAACCGTTGGCGAGTCTTTTGCTGACGAAGTTTCCGATGTCATTGTAACGGTCATTGGTGTTCAAATCCGAAACAACCCGCGGCGTAAAAGATTGACTGCGATAATCCAGCATCCAAATTTTACGTTTATTGGTGTCGCGGTTAAATTCGGTGACAAATATGAGCCCGTCTTTTTCGCCAAATTGACGACCTGCCAGACGTTGTTCGGTTTTGACTATTTCACCCGGTTCAGCCGAAAAAGGCGCGGAAATTTTCATCAATTTATCGCGGTGAGTCGCTTTGGTGCGCGGATTTCCACCGTCTAAGGCTTCGGTCCAGACGAGCGTGGCGGCTTCGGTCGGAATCCAGCCGTATGCTCTGCGTCCGGTTTGCACTCCGCCATTTGGTAAATTATCTTGCAGTGGAACGGAGGCAAATTTGCTCACCATTTTGCCGTTTTTGTCCCAAATTTCAACTTCTTTGGGAAAACGACTGAACGGATATAAATACGAAAAAGGCTTTTGGATTCTTGAAGTTAGAACATAATTTCCATCGGGCGAAAAGCTTGTATTTTCAAAAAGCGCAGGCGTTCCAAACTCCTTGACCGATCCTTTAACATCCACCATCGCCAGTTGCGAGGTGCAGTAATATTCAAACAATCTTTCATCATTTGGCGATTTTAAAAGGTCTTGAAATGTTTGGACTAAGCCGGATTTACCTTCGGTTTCCTGGATATTTGGTTCACTCGGCGTTAAATTTTGGTAAGCCGGCGCAACCCCTCGATTTTTCGGAACGAGGCTCACCAGCAAGGTCTTTTGATCGGGCATCCAATCAAATCCGCCAAATGCGGTATTGACCTGAGCATTTTTAACTTTGGTCAATTTTGCTGTGGCAACTTCTAAAATCCAAAGCTCGATTCCGTTTGGAGTCTGATTTCCGACCGCAATATATTTTCCGTCCGCCGACCAATTCGGCGCAATAATATTTGCATTCGGCGGCAATGTGACAGGCGTTTCTTTACCGTCTGCAACACTTTTCAAAGTCACTTTGACCGCATAAGACGGGCGATGCGAGCCGTTGGTATTAGGGTTAATTCGCAAACCCGCGATTCGCAGCATCGGTTGAGCCAATTCCGAAATCGGCGGATAACGCAGTGTTTCCGTCAGCAAAATCACATCTTTTGACGGACTGATAGTCGTGTTCGGAATTGCCGAAGCATTCAAAATATCTTGCACATTCTGCGGCGGTTTTTGATATTGGGCAAAAACTGAGACAGCAAGCAATGACAATAAAATGTAACAAGTTACGAAACGAGAAATTTTCATTGAAACCTCTTTTAATTTAAATTTTTGGATTTTTCTAAGGGAAGTTTAGCGCAGTTGTCAAGAAAGTTGAAATGTAAAAGTGGAGTTGCTGAAAATTTTCAAGTCTTGATGAGAAATGGTGGTAGTAAAAATTGCTAATTTGATGGCAAAACTATATCTTCCAGAATTTCGACTCTCCCGCGCAAATGACGATTTTCGCCGTCAATTATAGAAATCTTTTTGTTTATCAGTTTTATTTCGCTTTTGATTTCCGAAATGTCCTCTTTAATTTCTGCTTGACCAGTTTGAAGTTCGGTTTGACCCGCTTGAAGTTCAGCTTGACCAGCCTGAAGTTGAGCTTGAACAGCTTGAAGTTGAGTTTGACCAGTTTGAAGTTCGGTTTGACCAGCTTGAAGTTCAGCTTGAACAGCTTGAAGTTGAGCTTGACCCGCTTGAAGTTCAGTTTGACCCGCTTGAAGTTGAGCTTGACCCGCTTGAAGTTCAGTTTGACCCGCTTGAAGTTCAGCTTGACCCACTTGAAGTTGGCCTACTGCCACTTTAAGGTCTTTAATATCAGCTCGTGTTTCTTCAATTCCAGTAATAGCACGGGTCATTAATTTCATCAATTCTTTTTCGTTATTATTTGTCATAGTTTTTTCTCTGTTGAGGTCTGTGATTAATATTCTAAACGCATTATTTTATTTTGCCAAATTTCCCAAAACTATCTTCGCAACATTCGGCAAAATGTCGCGCTCTTTGGCAAAATTGGTGGTATAAACACAAATCACAAACTTGAGCCCGTCGGGAGTTTCGAGATAAGCAACGTCGTGGCGAGTGGTCGAAGTCCATCCCGCTTTTGACCAAAGTTTTGCGCCTTTCAAGTTCAAATCTTTGAGCGCGATTCCGGTAAATCCGTGAGACTGGTCATCAGCATCTTTAACTTCGCCTTCCCAATCGCGTTTCATCAGTTCCATCATTTGCTCAGAGCGGCTCGCCGAAACGGCTTTCCCCAGAGCAATTTCCGCCATCAGACGGGCAGTCGCATTGGTCGTTAAATAGTTGCGATTTTTCCCTTCGTTCCAAAATTGCCGTTCGCGTCCATAAAGGTCTTCGCAGTAGGTTTTTTGATTGATGACGATGTTCTGATAGTTAAGTGATGCAAAATAACGATTCACGACGTTGCGTTTAAACGAATATTTTTCAAAAGCTTGGCCGGTTAATTCTTCGCCGTTTGAGGTTTCGGTCAGTGCATCAACGATATATTGGGTGGCTTCGTTTGATGAATCAACAATCATATCTTTGGTAACTCGCTGAAGAGCGGGCGACATTTTTAACTTGCCGTTTTCGAGCCATTGATGGAGCGCGACCAAAAAAAACATCTTGCTCACCGATGCCGGATAGACTTTTTCTTCGCCGCGAAAATTAGCAGACTTTAACTGGCTCGGATTACGCAAATCAACCACCGAAACTGCCAGATTTTCAGCCTTCAACCCTTTGGAAGCAAATTTTTCGATGGTTTCATTGGCGGCGCGATTGACGAGCGTCTGTAGTTCGTTTGAACTTGCCGGCGAAATAGTTTCGTATTTGCCGATTTTTTGCGCGAAGGAATTAACCCAAAATAGAAAAACCAAAATTAACAGAAGAGAAAAATTTTTCATCCAAAATCTCCAAATTGTATTTACGGAATGGTTACAAAAAGAGTATAAACGTAAGCAATTCTAAATTCCAAGTTTCAAATTCCGCATTACCCCCCGGAATCCGGAATCCGAAAACTGGAATCACCAAAACTATGTCTGAAGAAAAACTTGTTCGCGGCATCAGCCGTTGGGATTTGACGGCGATTGCTATCAACACCATTATCGGGGCCGGAATTTTCGGTTTACCGGCCAAGGTAACGGCTTTGATCGGAAGCTGGAGTCTGTTGGCATTTGTCATCTGCGCGTTGATAATCGGGTTGATCGTGCTTTGTTTCGCTGAAGTTGCAAGCCGTTTTCAATCAACTGGCGGAATGTATCTTTATGCAAAAGAAGGGTTCGGCTCAGTTGTTGGGTTTGAGGTCGGCTGGCTTTATTGGATTGTCCGGGTCACAACTTTTGCCGCCAACTGCAATTTGTTGTTGGCGTATTTCAGTTTCTTTTACCCGGATGCGAAAGAAGGCGCAACCCGCATTGTTTTGATCTGTTTGATTGTCGGAGTTTTAACCACCGTCAATTTTATCGGTGTCAAAACATCGGTTCTGCTAACCAATATCTTTACGGTTGGAAAAATTGTGCCGTTGATAATTTTTGCGGCAGTTGGTCTGTTTTTTATTTCACCCGCCAATTTTAATTTTGCTCAAACTCCTGATTACACCGCATTTTCGAGCGCGACTTTACTTTTAATTTATGCCTTTGTCGGTTTTGAAGCCACCGTCATTCCCGCCGGAGAATCGAAAAATCCTAAAAAAGATATGCCGTTTGCCTTGATTTCGGCGTTGGGATTAGTTGCCGTTTTATTCATTCTAATTCAGGTCGTGGCGGTTGGAACTTTGCCTGAATTAGCGAAAAGCGAGAAGCCCTTAGCCGATTCAGCCGGCGTTTTTATGGGAGCATTTGGGGCAACATTTATCACCGTTGGTGCAGTTATTTCGATTTTGGGAAATCTGAACGGCGGATTTTTAGCCACGACTCGGATTCCATTTGCGATGTCCGAACAAAAAGAATTGCCCCAAATAATTGGCAAAACTCACGAAACTTTCAAAACGCCGTATATCTCGATTTTGATAACGGCGATCGTGATTTTGTTTTGGACAATTCAATCTTCTTTCTTTTCAGCAGTCGCGATTGCGACCATCACCCGGTTGATTGTGTATGCGACAACGTGCGCCGCGCTGCCTGTTTTTCGAAATCGGGAAGATGCACCAAAGGCTGAATTTACCGCGCCTTTTGGGATTGGAATTGCAGTTTTATCGTTAATTTTGATCGGATGGCTCCTAACGCAAGTTGATTATTTGAAAGAAGGATTACCAATTTTGATGGCGATTGTGATTGGTCTGATTTTGTATTTTATCAATTCGTTTTTCCGCAAGAAGATGGAAAGGGTGCGTTCATAATTTTAGCTATGAAAAAGATTCTGACGATTATTTTTGTAATTACAATGTTGGCTTTAACCGTTTCGGCCCAAGCAGTTGAGAACGCCAGCCATTCAACTATCGGCTATCTTCAATCGAACGGAACGGTCGAGAATGCGAGCCATTCGACCATCGGCTACATTCAATCCAACGGCACCATCGAGAATGCGAGCCATTCAACCATCGGCTATCTCAAATCGGACGGCACGATTGAAAATGCGAGCCACAGCACCATTGGACGGATAAAATCGGATGGAACGGTCGAAAATTCAAGTTATTCAACTATCGGACGGGTTAAAGACGACGGAACAGTCGAAAATTCAAGTTATTCGACCATCGGTTATGCCCGCGGAGTGAAACGGGAACACGCCGCCATTTTCTTTTTCTTTTTCTTTAAGCCGAAAAGCTAAGTTTTTAATAATTGTTTGGCAATTACTAATCTTTGAATTTCCGAAGTCCCTTCGCCGATAGTGCAGAGTTTTGAATCACGCCAATATTTTTCTGCCGGATAATCTTTGGTATAACCGTAGCCGCCATGAATTTGGACGGATTCTTCGGCCACTCGAACCGCTGTTTCCGAAGCAAAAAGTTTTGCCATCGCGGATTCTTTAGTATGTTTTTTGCCCGCATCTTTCAAAAAAGCGGCTTGGAGAGTCAAAAGTCTGGCACATTCGATTTGGGTTGCCATATCCGCCAATTTGAATTGAATCGCTTGAAATTCAGCAATCGGTTTGCCGAATTGCTGACGTTCTTTGGCATATTTGATGGCGGCTTCGTAGGCGCCCTGGGCAATTCCCACTGAGAGAGCCGCAATTGAAATTCGTCCGCCATCCAGAATTTTCATCGCTTGCAAAAAGCCTTCGCCTTCGTTGCCGAGCCGATTTTCATCCGAAACATAACAATCTTCAAAAACTACCGAAGCCGTTTCAGATGCCCGCATTCCGACCTTATTTTCTTTTTTATCGGGGCGAAACCCGTCCATTGATTTATCAAAAATAAACGCGGTGATCCCTTTATTTCCTTTGGTTTTATCGGTGACGGCAACCGCCACGAGGGTCTGACAGGAAATGGCATGGGTAATAAAGTTTTTGGAACCGTTGACGCGCCAGCCGCCGTTTTCACGGATTGCCGTAGTGCGGGTGCCGGACGCGTCGGAGCCGGCGTTTGATTCGGTCAATCCCCACGCCCCCCAACTCTCACCCTTTGCCAGCGGAGTCAGATATTTTTGCTTTTGTGCTTCGGTGCCGAAATTGTAGATATGATTCGAACATAATGAGTTATGAGCGGCCACGCTGAGCCCGACCGAACCGCAAACCCGGGCAATTTCTTCGATAATGGTCGCATATTCGACATAGCCCATCCCCGCGCCGCCGTATTGTTCGGGGAAAATGACGCCCATCAAACCGAGTTCGGCCAGTTTTGGACGCAATTCTTCGGGAAAGTGTTGGGTTTCGTCCCAATCCATCACTTTCGGTTTAATCTCGCTTTCGGCAAATTCGCGCACCGAATATTTGATCTGTAACTGTTCTTCATTTAATTCAAAATTCATATTTGTTATGACCTAATAAATATCAGTTATCAGAATAACAAAAGGAGTGTGTGAATAAAAGTGTGAAAAAAGATATTTGTTATTTTTTGTTTTTGACTAATCGAAGTTTTTTTGGAGGAAATTCTATTCTCCGATAAATTTGCTCAACTGTAATTCCAATGTCTAGGGACTTCAATAAAATTCGTTGTTCGGGCGATTCATGGATTTTATAACTCCACTCGTTTGCTGAAATTCTGCCGTACTGCTCAATCAGCATTTCATTTTGTGAAACAATCAAATAATCATTCAAAGAATCCATTTGCAAATACGCCAGACGTTTTTCGTTTTTGTCACGTGAAGCAGTTGATTTAGAAGTTATTTCCACAATCACGATGGGGTTTTCTAAGGTGTCGAAAATATCCGGTGTAAATTTCGGCTGGCAAACCACTACAATATCAGGATAAAAATAATGAAACTCATCAGCTTTTACCCGCAAATCGCTCGAAACAACATCGCAATCTTTGCTTTCAAGTTTTACCCGCAAATTGAACAAAATATTGCTACTGATGAGACTGTGATTAAACTTGCTTCCAGCCATTTGAAACACTTCGCCGTTAAAATATTCATGGCGATATTTTGAACGCTCATCAATCGCCCAATATTCTTCAACCGTGATGAAAACTTCTTTAGTAGCTAAAGCACCTGGCATAATTTAACTCCAAAATTTTGGGGTTATTATATCACAATTTTACGGCTGATTTCGTCGTTTGGCTAGATTGTGTAGGGCAAACGCATTAAAAGTTTCCTTAAATATCGCGTCGCGATTATTTGAGTTTAGCCGGGTAATTTATTGCACGGAAAGCGATTATGAAAGCGTTTTGTCGCGTCAGCGACAATTGAAAAAACAATGATAAATTCAGTTGTCGCTGACGCGACAGGGACAATTTTCCAATCTGAGCAGTCCTTAAAAGAACTGCCTAAATTCAATAAGTCGCTCTGCGACAAAGAGTTAATTCAACAAATAAAAGTTTGTAATTGATAGATCAGACCTGAAATTTAATGCGGTTGCCCTACTAGATTGTGGTTTGACACATTTCCTAATCAAATTTTCGGCGGGTGGCCTTTGCTCTGGCGACATCCTGAGCGGAGAGTGGAGATTTTAGTTTTTTCCTTGGTTTTTTAGGTTTTAGGCTTCGAGAATGTTTTTCGAGTTTCGGTTTTGCCTTAAAGTCTTCTTTTGGTTTGGTTTCGATCTTTTTGCGAGGCGCGAGAAATTCTTTAACCTCTCTGGCGGATAATTCACGGTAGGCGCCGATCGGCATTTTTTCTTCGCGAATATTACCGATCGCGATCCGGCGCAGTTTGACGACACTATGTCCGATCGTATCAAACATTTTGCGGATCTGAAGGTTATGTCCTTCGTAAAGCATTATTTCATACCAGGCGTTGTTCTTAGTCGGCGCGAGCGTTTTTATTTCGCACGGCGAAGTTTTAAAACCGTCTTCGAGCAGAACCCCGCGCCGTAGTTTGTTAATCGCGACTTCGGTTGGCATCCCTTTGACTTTGACTTCGTAAATTTTGGCGACCTGTTTTGAACTGGCGACTTTTTGCGTAAATTCGCCATCGTTGGTCAGAAGTATTAATCCTTCTGATTGAAAATCAAGCCTTCCGACCGGGTGCAATTTGCCGAAACCTTTGACTAAATCCGTGACCAGTTTGCGGTCTTTGTCGTCCGAAACGCTCGAAAGATAGCCCTTTGGTTTATTGACCAAAAGATAAACATTTTGGCGATGTTCAATTTTGAGATTGATGAGTTTGCCGTTGACTTTGATGTGGTCGGTTTCAGGATCGGCTTTAGTGCCAAGCTTGGCAGTTTCGCCGTTGACGGTAACTTGTCCCTGGACGATTAGTTCTTCGGCTTGTCGGCGTGATGCGATACCGGCCTGGGCAATGAGTTTTTGTAATCTTTCTTGCATAGATCAAGATGTTAGCGCAATTTAAGATTTTATTCATCGAGTAATAAATGAATTTAGCCTTTCAAGTGTTTTTGAAAAGTCTTCTGTGGGTAGATTTTCGATCTCAAGAAACGTTTTGGAATGATTGAAAAACTAACGAAATGAACCCGTTGTTTGAGGTTTTGAAAAAGTTAATTAAGGCTTAACTCGGGCGTAAATATTCATTCGCCTTCATCGCCACATCGTAGGCTTTTCCTTTCCCAAATGTGGTTAAATCGCTGGATAAAAAAATTCTTCCGCCTGATTTCAGCTTAAAATAGAGTTTAAGGGATTCTTGGTTATCTTCGTCTTCCTCTGCTTTTACCCGAAAGCCACCGTCCAAGGCGTCAAAACCGTATAAATCAACTCGCTTACCCAGAATTCCGAATTTTTCAATTTTTACCGATTTAGCCCGGCGATTAACTTTAGTGGTGATCAAAGGGAAAAAATAGAGAAAAATCAGACTTCCGATTGGCAAAAAAAGCAAGGCGACCAGCTGGGTTAAAATATCTAGGATGCTTCCCTTAAGAATCTCGGAAACTTTTGTGAAATCACCAAAATACGGCAAATACAAGGAAAGAATACTAAATCCTATTCCAAAAAATACCAAAGCAATTGACCACATCACCAGGGGGAATGCCCTGATTGTTAATTCATCTTCGTGTTCTTTCATTAACCACATCTTCGATTATCTCCTCACGATATTTACCCTATTCTAACTGACAAATTGATCTGAATTTTCAGTTATTTTAACCATCTACGGAACTAAATCTTCAAAATCTTCAAAA
>JANOEF010000516.1:0-1649 GCA_031413075.1 Acidobacteriota bacterium
GAAAATGTCTGGCGGAATCAATCATCAATCCGCGCCACGCAAAACGGGGCCTGTCGGCGATCGAGACCGCCGGGAAATAAAATCCGTCCTTATCGCCCTCCAAAAGCTGCAAAAGAGTTTCGAGTCCGCGCATCGCGCCAACCGTGGTCGGTGCGGTCAGTTTTGCCTGACTGTCGTTAATTTCCAGATTATAAGATTCGTCATCGCCAAGTTTCGGAATCGCGTTTCCGGTCGAAGCCGTTTCGATCAAGAGTTGAGAATTGCCGGTATTGTTGGACAACTCGCGTGAGAACTCAAAAATCGTCCGACCTTCGAGCCGCCGCATGACCCGGGAAAGATAGGATTTCAATCGCTCGTCAGTTTTCCCCAACACAGCGGCGGTAAAGTTTTTGGTGACGGGTAAGCGTCCGTTTTTCCAGGCAATATTCGCCGGCACGGGCATCAGGTTGCGACGAGCGCTTTGTAAAACCAGAGACAAAACTATTCCGGACAAAATAATCGTTAAAATTGAAATGATTGAAATTTTTTGCATAATCCTATTTACTTGGGGACTGTGAACTATATGAATCAATGGCTTTGCGCAGACAATCGGAAATTTCGGTGGTATCTTTCTTAAACATATTAAAACCGCCGTCCCATTCCCACCAGGCATTTGGTATTTGCAGTTTACCAAGCATCGAATAGACTGTTTCAGCGTGACGACAACGGTCGGCAGGGCTGGCAAACGCATTGTAAGAGCCGAATTCGCCGAGAAAGATCGGTACCTTATTTTTAACTGACCAATCTTTGGCAGTTTTTAAGTCAGCAAACATTTTTTCGGAATCCGAATCTTTTTGATAACTATGTATGAGATTTTCGACCCACTTTCCAACTGCACTTTTGGGAACCTGGATTTTTACCTCTTTTGACCACGGAAACGGAACATATTTCAAATCCGGCAATCCGTCACCGGCCCAGGTTGCGCCCTGATGGGTGAAAATAAAGGGATCATAGTAATGAAAAGTGTAAATTATATTCGGATCGCCAAAAGGTTTTGACTTAATCATCGTTGACCGCGAATTCCAATCTTCAAAACCAACCACCAAAGTGTGTTTCGGAGCGATCGGGCGAATAAATTTGATCAATTGCTCAACTTCCCAACGCCAGCCTTCCGCCGTTATATCACGCGGTTCGTTGCGCAGTTCAAAAAAGACCTTTTCCGGATCAGTATTTTTATATCGTTCCGCAATTTTTACCCACAAATTGACCGTCCGTTCGGCATTTTTAGCTTCCGGGATGGTGTTGTCAAACTCGGTGTGATGCAAATCAATAATAACGTTTAAGTTATTGGCTAAAGCCCATTTAACGAAATTATCCGCCATCTCCAAAGCCTTTGGATGATCCCAATTATAGGGCTGTTTGAGCTGCATCCAGGCACTGAAACAAATCGGGATTCGGACTGTTTTGAATCCGGCTTTCGCCACCTCGGCAAACATTTTCTGACGCTTGGCCGCCTCTTCCGGTTTGGCAAAATCCGAAAAATGTTTGTCTTTAGTCCCGAGCCAGTAATTATCGAGATACGAAACATTCATCCCGACTCCCATCCGGCTTGCACGCTGCTGGGCCACGCTTTGGGCAAATGAATTAATTCCCAAAGCCAAAAGAATGAT
>JANOEF010000517.1:0-6074 GCA_031413075.1 Acidobacteriota bacterium
CCCATACCGAGTGTTGCATCGAAACTGGTAACAGCAAGATGAAGCGTACACAGGGAAACATATAGGCCGCAGGGGAGTCCGCGCTCCCTGAAGCACATTCAGCCCCGTCATATAGCGGCCCGCGAAAGCGGGAGGAATTACGGATGGCAATGTTGTTAACGTAACAGAAGCCCACATTCCGGCAGACGCGATGGCGAGTCGGTCGGAAATCCGTCGGGGTCAAAGGACACGGCATGTATGTAAAGAGGCGTTAGGAACTTGGGAGACCCTGTTCGCTCCTGCGAAAGCAGGTAAGTCGATCCAATCGAAAAAGAGGGCGACTGACGGTGAGCAGGGAGTCGGATCAGCTCATAGTACTCCGAGGACGGGAGAGCCGGCCGCATGGGGAAGGGGCTGACGGAGATACGCAGCTTGTAAAGGAAACATTTGCCGGACAGGCAGGATCGGGGAACAAATGCCAACCACATTACAAGGAATAGCGAACAAATCGCGACGGGAAAAGAAGTACCGGTTTCGAAACCTCTACCGGGCGCTGGACGAGCGTTTTCTCACGGAATCGTGGTTTACCCTGAACAAACACGCAGCCCCGGGTATCGATCGGGTGACGGTGAGAAAATTCGGGGATGACCTGAAAGCAAACGTGGGAGAACTCGTAACGGCCCTTAAAGAAAAACGATACCGGGCGCAACTGGTACGCAAAGTGGATATTCCCAAAGGGGGAGGAAAATTTCGATCGCTGGGTATACCCGTAGTGGCTGACCGCCTTGTTCAGGCGGGGGCATCTCGGATACTTACCGCCATTCACGAGGAAGATTTTCTGCCCTGCAGTTTTGGTTACAGGCCGAAGCGGGGAGCGAGGGAGGCGGTGCAGGAGCTGACCGTTACTCTCCAGCGGCAGAAACTCACCTGGATCGTAGACGCCGACATCAGGGGATTCTTTGACAGCATCGATCATGATTGGATGATGCGGATGCTTGAACAGAGGATCGCGGACAGGGCGCTTCTGCGACTCATACGGAAATGGCTGAAGGCGGGGATCATGATCCGCGAAGGAGCGGTGGAACACCCGGCAACGGGAACACCGCAGGGCGGAGTAATCAGTCCTATCCTGTCGAATATCTACCTTCATTATGCGTTAGACCTCTGGTTTGAAAAAGTCGTGAAACCGCGGTGTGAAGGAGAGGCGTATTTAATACGATATGCCGACGATTTTATCGCGGCGTTCCGGTATCGGCGCGACGCTGACCGGTTCTACGAAGCTCTGGGAAAACGGCTGAATAAGTTCGGCCTCGAACTTTCCGGGGATAAGACGCGGATTGTCAAGTTCACCCGTTTTCAGAAAGAAGCGGGTGCGAGTTTCGATTTTCTTGGTTTCGAATTTCGCTGGGGCACGGATCGGAAGGGTCGGGATAATGTCAGAAGAAGGACATCCCGAAAGAAGCTTCGGGCGAGCCTGAGAAATATGAAGGAGTGGTGCCGGGAGAGCAGGAATTTCCGGCTCCGAAAACTCTTCGACCTCTTGAACGCGAAGCTCCGGGGATACTATAATTATTATGGTGTCATCGGGAACCACGCGAGTCTTCAGTCATTTTTCGAACAGGTGAAACGCATCCTGTACAAATGGTTGAACCGGAGGAGCCAACGAAAGAGTTTCAACTTCAAGATTTTCGGGGAAATTTTGAAATTCTATGGGATCGAACGTCCGCGCATAACAGAGGAGAATAAAACCCAGTTGTCTTTTCAATGGTCGTGACCTATGCGGAAGCGAGTGTCTTCGAGGAGCCCGGTGCGGTAATTCCGCACGCCGGGATCTGTGCGGGGGCCGCCGGGTAACCGGCGGTTCTACCGTGACTGCGCCAGGCAGAACGCCAACAAAACTTGTAGTATGAACCCCGCCCCAAGAACGCACCACATCCGTGTGGTGCTTAAAAGACAAGAAGATAATTGACAAGAACTACTATATTTAGACTTATAAGATGAAAGAGGTACAATATGGATTATCAAGTCATTAAAATGTATTTAGACAGTCAAAAATCAAAGGTTGTAGAAATCTATGATTTTGAAAATAAAAAAGTAAAATATTCTGAAAAAATTAAAGGGTGGAAAATTGATAAATTTAGAGGTGACGAAGAAATTGTTCGCGCTTATATTCTTGCAAAACTTGTGAATGTACTTGGTTATAAACCTGAAAATATCGAATTAGAAAAGGAATATCTTCTAGGAAGCGTACCAAATCAAAAGAAACCTAGGATCGATATAATAGTAAGAGACGATGCAGGTAACGCTTTTTTATATATTGAATTAAAAAGTCCGACCGAATTTGAAAAAGATAAAGATAAAATTATCGAAAATCAACTTTTCGCCTTAGCAAGTCAGGAAAACGGGCAAGGGAAAAAAGTAAAATATCTCGTTCTTTATACAACTGAAATTATTAAAAATGAAATCAAAGACAATTGTATTTTAATTGATTATGAGAATTACAACTCCTTTGAATCATGGAAGGAAGTTCGGAATTTTGCTGATGAAATTCCAGCAAGATATGGCAAAGCACAAAAAGAACCATATGTCAAAGGTGGGAAAAAGGATCTAGAAACTAATTTCACACATATACAATTAGACAACCTTAGGAAAAACCTGCACAATGTTCTTTGGGGTGGTGGTGGAACGGATGATAATGAAATATTTGCTTCATTAACCAGATTGATGCTAGCAAAAATACAGGATGAAAGTGAAAAGAAAAATAAGGAGAAATATGACTTTCAAATATTCTCTTTCAAAGATGGAGAAAGCTTTGAATCAAATGATGATGTATATAACAGAATCAATGATTTGTATAGAAGAGCATTAAAAAATATTTTAAATATATCTAATCAAAACGAAATAAATGAAAGTTTCGTAATTAATAGAGGTAAGTATTCCTTATCCAAGCTTAAATTTACAGTTTCGGAATTAGAAAAATATTCTTTTCTTGGGGGCAAAAACAGTTTTAACGGGAAAGACATTTTAGGAGACTTCTTTGAAGGTATAATTAGAGAAGGATTTAAACAAAATAAAGGTCAGTTTTTTACCCATAATAACGTAGTCAAACTTTTATTATGGGGTTTACAGCTCGATAAATTGACACTTGATATTCTAAACAAAGAACAAAGGGTTCCATTTGTAATTGATCCAAGTGCCGGTAGTGGAACTTTTTTAATTGAGTATATGAAGTTTGTAACAAATGTAGTTAAAAGAATTTATAAAGATAAAATTGATACTGCAAGAAATGTCCAATCATTTGTTCAAAACAATTTTTATCCAGACGATTATGAAAACAAATGGGCTGATAAATATATTTACGGAAGTGAAATAAATCCAGATCTGGGTACATCCGTAAAAGTTAATATGGTTTTACATGGAGATGGATCTGCAAATATTTTTGTAGGCAGTGATAAGGGAGATGGATTATCAAAATTTAGTAAATATACAAAATCTTCAGGTGAAAATGTTTTAACAAATTCAGTTGATGATACGGTCTATAATAAACCAATAAATGGTTCTTTCGATGTGATTATAACAAATCCACCGTTTAGTATTTCTTTGGATAAAGATACTGCTGAAAATTTAAAAAACATATTTGTTTTTGGTGATAAAAAAAACTCGGAAAATTTATTTGTAGAAAGATGGTATCAACTACTAAAACCAAACGGAAGATTCGGAGTAGTTTTACCAGAAAGTGTTTTTGATACTACCGAAAACAAATATATAAGACTTTTTATTTATAAATACTTTAAAGTCAAAGCAGTAATTTCCTTACCTCAGCTTACCTTTGCACCATTTACAAGTACGAAAACCAGTCTATTGTTTGCGCAGAAGAAAACAAAAAAAGAAATAGAAGAATGGGACAAACTTTGGAATAAATACAGCAGCGAATGGAATATTCTTAAAACAAGATGTGAAAATCTTATGACTGTTTATTTTGAAGAAAAAGACAGAAAAAAATTACCATCGATAAAAGATTTATCAGAATTAGACGAAACAGTTATTTTAATACATATGCTTAAAGATTACATTGAAGAAGAAGATAAAAATCTAAACCCAAAAGAATTAATTACAAAATATAATGATGAACTCAAATATCTTTGTAAATATGATAATGACACCAAAGATGTTTTTGGATTTGTAAATACTTGGTGGGTTTTTGGAGAAGTCGCAAAGGAGCTCAATTACAAAATCTTTATGGCGGAAGTAGAAAACATTGGTTATAACAGAACTAAAAGAGGAGAAAAACCAATGCCCAACGAACTCTATCGTATGAATGATAAAGGAGAGGTTTTCGTGGATGACGGCAAAAAAGAAACTGTTTTAGACTATTTAAGAGATGTAATATGGGACTAAAAACATTTACAATTGATTTTCAAGAATTAGCTATTGATCCCAAGGTAGGATTAAAGGATTATTCTTGTTTATATAAAACAGGAGTTCGTTTGAAAAGTATTTTGTTAAATGAAAGTGTTCAAACAGATATAAAATCAGGAAGAACACCATCAAGATTTAACGAAGAATATTGGAATGGTGAACATGAATTTTTAACTATGTCCGATGTGGATACTTTAACTTTTTCAATAAATCCAGAATGTTCCGACAAAATTTCAGATTTTGCGATAGAAGAAGAAAAAACACTTTATCAAGCAAAAAAAGGTTCTTTGATAGTTTCAAACGCGATGACAGTTGGTCTGTCTTTTTTAACTGATAGATCGGTTTTTATAAATCAAAATGTTTTTGAAGTTAATTTGGATGAAACGAAAGTAAACAAAAAATTTGTTTTATGGTATCTAAATCTCAAGATAAGACCGCTATTCCAAACAACATACACATCAAAATATTTATCAAAAGATGAATTAGGTAGAATTAGAATTCCTTTTATTCCAAAATCTGAACAAGACCAAATTGTCGCCAAAATTGAGCCCATTGAAATAAAAATTAAAAATTTAAAATCTAATATAACACCTCAACAAGTTGTCATTAATAAGGTTTTTGCAAGGGAGTTTAGATTTGATTTAGAAAAATTTGAAAAGCTTAAAAAAATAAAATCTTATTATCTCAATCTGTCCAATTTTGCAAATAACAAAGATATAAGACAAAGTGTTAAATTTCACAGAGAAGCAGGCATATTCATAATTGATGAATTAAAAAAAATTACCGACAAAAAAATAAAACATTTTATTGCTGAGCCAATTGTCCTTGGTACAAGTGTTTCTCCTTCTGATTATGATGAAAATGGTGATTTTTTCTATGTTTCTATGGCAAACATTAAAAATTGGAAATTTGAGAGTGAAGATTCAAAACTAGTTTCCTTAGAATATTCAAATCATAATCTGAATAAGACAGTTTCCAAAGATGATATATTAATTGCTCGTTCAGGCGAAGGTACAATTGGAAAAGTTGCTTTAATCGATGATGATGATTTAAAAGGAATATTTGCTGATTTTACAATGAGAATAAGATTATCAAATTATAATCCATTGTTTGCATATTATTATTTTATGACTGATTATTTTCAATATTTGATAGAAATAAACAAAAAAGGTTTGGGAAATAACACTAATATCTTTCCAAGTCAGATCCAGGAATTTCCGATGCTTAATGTTGATCTAAAAGAACAGCAAAAAATAGTTAATGAAATTAAAATTGAATTGGTTAAACAAGAAGAAATAAAAAATAAAATTGAATTAGAAAGAAATAAAATCTATGCAATTTTTGAAAATATTATTTTTTAGTGAAACCGCCTCCGCACATCGTGTGCTACAGCGGAAGAGGGGGCGGGGTTATTAGTAAACTCACAGATTTGGCGTTCTGCCCAGCACATAACAAAGCTTACCCGCGGCGTTCGGAGTACCTCACTTGGGCTTCGCCACATTGCGCAAAAAGCCGCGCAACGTCGGGTAAGCAAGACGTTAGTGCGCCAAGAAAGCTTGGCGCCTCTTGCAGGGTGAAAGTCCCTGCTGGGTAAGAGTTAGCCACTCGCCCATACCGAGTGTTGCATCGAAACTGGTAACAGCAAGATGAAGCGTACACAGGGAAACATATAGGCC
>JANOEF010000518.1:0-2720 GCA_031413075.1 Acidobacteriota bacterium
CTGGTTGGAATGATGCCAATGTTACCTTTGGCATAATTGTTCAATGGATAATCAGCATGCCGGCTGAACGAAAACAACGGATCAACTGTAAATGGCCCGCAAGCCATCACAGATTGCACCAAAAAACTAAATAATACGAACAGTGACAATAGTTTAGTAATGTTTTTCATAATTTAACTCCATCGGGAAGATGTTCTAAATCTGATTTCTTCCAACCGTTTGGATTGGAATTGAAAAGGTAAAATTTTCGATTTGGCTTAAAATTTATTTTCAAAGGCTCATTGACCGAAATTCCGTAGCTGTGGCGGCAGAGAGGCTCGGACCAATCTTCGCCCGAAGCTAAAAAATTCCGAATCGTTTTGTCATCTGCGCCCATCTCAAACGCCATCGGAACGGCCTCGTCAATCGGTAAATCCTTCATCCATTTATCCGAAGAACACCATGAAGCCAAAGCCGTGATAGTTAATCCGATATTCGATGGCAATTGGGGACGCAATTCCTGGAGCAACTGCCGATAAAATTCACGCTCAGAAGTCGTGACATCAAAATCCAGTTGAACCTCAGAAACATTGTTCAGTTTTAAGGTTGCCAATAATAATCGCAAGATTTCTTGGCGTTGGAGCCCAGACAACGTAGCTTTTTGTCCTTTTTTATTGGTCTCGATTCGGGTGACGGCAATCATTTTTGTTTCGGGCGGAACTTTTAAAGGCTGACGGCGCCGTCTTATTTCGACCTTATCCCCATTGAGCTCGATTGTTTGCGCCAAAAATGCCACCGCAATTTTGCTCGTCTCAATAAACTCTAAATTTTCAGGACGTTCCCAGGCCCACAAAATAATTTGGGGTGAATCAGTCTCAGAAGTGCGCTGGCAGGCAGACACAAATGTCAAAATCAAAAGTAAAGATACTAAGGCATCAACCCGGGCGATTCGCATAATTTCAAACCTTGAACGCCAGTTTATCCGAATTATTGTATATCTCACAACAAAAAATTACTAAACAGGCGTTTCTCTTTTCAACCTAATTGAAAAGGAAAATTGATTTCAGAGTAATCCTGACTAGAGTAAAGTTCTGCGTTCTGATATATTTTTCTTTCTGAATGACCATTCATTTTGAGGTAAATTAATGATTGAACGTGAACAATTACCGATGGATGTAGTTTTAGTTGGCGCCGGACCGGCAAATTTGGCGTTGGCATTACATCTGAAAAAGCAAATAAAAGCACATAACGAGGCCGTTGCCAAAGGACTCGCGCACGGCAAAAAGATTGACGACATCGAAATCGCCATCGTAGAAAAAGGGTCGGCCGTCGGCGCGCATATTCTGTCGGGAGCGGTCATGGATCCGCGAGCGTTGAAAGAATTGATGCCTGATTTTATTGAACAAGGCTGTCCGGTTGATGCACAGGTGACGGCTGATGCTGCCTGGTATTTGACCGAAAACCGGAAGATCAAAGCTCCGATTACGCCGCCGCCGCTCGTGAACAAAGGTAAATACATTATTTCACTGAGCCGTCTGTGCGAATGGTTAGCCGAAAAATGTGAAGCCGAAGGCATCAATATTTTCCCCGAATTTCCCGCTTCCGAAGTTCTTTATGACGAAAATGACCATGTCATCGGTATTCGCACCGGTGACAAGGGAATTGACAAAGACGGCAAAAAGAAAGGGAATTTCGAGCCCGGGATTGACCTGTTGGCGAAAGTGACAGTCCTCGGTGAAGGATCGCGCGGATCACTGGCCAAGCAATTGACCGAACGGCTCGGGCTCAATAAAGGCAAAGAACCGCAAGTTTTCAGTTTGGGTGTCAAAGAGTTGTGGGAAGTGCCCGCCGGAAATTTTGACGAAGGCTTAGTTGTTCACACGCTTGGATTTCCGTCCGATACCAAAACTTACGGCGGTGGTTGGATTTACGGGATGAAAAACAACATCATCAGCATTGGATATGTGACAGGTTTGGATTATTTAGACCCGAACATTGACCCGCACGCCGAATTCCAAAAATTCAAAACCCACCCCGAAGTGGCGAAACTTTTGGAGGGCGGAAAAATGCTCAAATATGGTGCTAAAACAATCAATGCAGGCGGTTGGCACACGATGCCGCAACTCTATGCGGACGGTGTTCTGCTCGTCGGCGATTGCGCTTCGTTCCTTAACGGACAGCGTATCAAAGGAATTCACACCGCTATAAAATCGGGAATGTTGGCGGCTGAAACGATTGTCCACGCCCTCGCCCACGATGATTTTTCAGCGCAGTCGCTTAAACATTTTGAAACCTGGGTCAATGAAAGCTGGCTCTATGATGAACTGCATCCGGTCCGGAATTTTCACGGCGCGTTTCAAAAAGGTCGCTGGTCGGCACTGGTCAATACCGGAATTCAATTTTTAACCGGCGGGTTAGCCTGGGGATTTATTGATAAAGAAGACCATGTGGCCGGGCACGAAAGGATGCAGACGCTCAAAGAATACGGCGACAAATCATCTAATCGTTACGAAAACGTCAAATTTGAAGGAACTTTGACTTTTAACAAAGCAACCGATGTTTTCCACGCTGCAGTCGCGCACAACGAAGACCAGCCAACCCATTTGCATATCACCGATACCGAAATTTGCGCGACCAGGTGTGCCGAAGAATTTGGTAATCCCTGTCAAAGATTCTGCCCGGCGGCCGTTTATGAGATGGAAGAAAATGTCAAAACCGGACGCCAAGAAATAAAAATAAAT
>JANOEF010000519.1:0-17456 GCA_031413075.1 Acidobacteriota bacterium
TTACTCAACTATTTGCAAACTTTTCTTTATTTTTAATAGGTCGAAAAACTTTTGCTGACCTGCTTAGTACCCTACAACTAAATAAAAACACGCCCGGACTGAAGATGCTCAGGCATTTTTCTTTTATGACCTGAATCATATTTATCCCGAATAATCCTCTCTATTATCGAATTGTTGAAAACTTTGAGAGGCTCTGCGCATTACCGTTTCAAAACTTTGCAACTGATTTTCTTTTTTTTTGAGGCTAATAAATATGTCAACTTGGATAGAAAAATGGACTCCCGAAGATGAGGGGTTTTGGGTAGAGACCGGAAGCAAGATCGCGTGGCGAACCTTGATTGTGACGACCATTACGCTCACACTTTCGTTTGCCACCTGGTTTATGATGAGTGCGATCGTCGTCAAACTGCCGGGAATCGGTTTTAAGTTTTCAACCTCACAGCTTTTCTGGCTAGCGGCCATGCCGGGACTCGCGGGTGGAACCTTACGAATCATTCACACTTTTTTGTTACCGATTTTCGGGACCCGAAAAATTATCACGATTGCCACTTTTTTGAAGCTCATCCCTTGTATTGGAATAGGTTTAGCCATCATGGATCCTGAAACCCCATTCTGGTTGTTTATGATTCTGGCGTTTTCGGCCGGGTTCGGAGGCGGTGACTTTTCGTCGTATATGCCGAGCACCAGCGTCTTTTTCCCGAAAAGATTGCAGGGAACCGCTTTAGGAATTCAAGCCGGAATCGGAAATTTCGGCGTCAGTCTGGCTCAGTTTGTGACCCCGTTAATCATTACTTTTGCAATGATCGGCGGATCGCAAACATTTCAGGCGATTAACCCGAATACCAAAGAAGTGACCGCCACCAATACCATCTTTTTGCAAAACGCGGCGTTCTGGTATATTCCGCTGTTGATCGTGATGGGCATTTTGGCGTGGGTGATGCTCCGCAGCGTTCCGATCAAAGCTTCATTCACTGAGCAACTGGATATTTTTCAGGATAAACACACCTGGTTTTGCACCATTACTTACTTTATGACTTTCGGAGCCTTTTCAGGGTTATCGGCAGCTTTTCCGCTCCTCATCAAAACGCTTTACGGAGGCTTTCCAAATCCGCCGGACCCCTTAAAATATGCCTTTTTTGGCCCCCTCATCGGTTCGGCCAGTCGTGTCTTATTCGGATTTGTAGCTGATAAAGTGGGCGGCGCGATTCTCACTACTATCTGCGGAGTAGCCTTAATTATCGGGACTATTTCGATGATCGGATTGGGACTCTTTGCGCCGACTTCGGTGGATCAGTTTGGAATGTTTGTAACCTTAATGCTCACCCTGTTTTTCTTTACCGGAATGGGCAATGCCGCTACCTTTCGCCAATATCCGATTATCTTCGGTCATAATCCGCGTCAGGCGGCCGGAGTTATCGGCTGGACGGCTGCGATTGCCGCCTATGGGCCTTTTATCTTTTCGATGCTGATCAGTTTGGCGATTTCTTCAACCGGAACCGTCAATCCGTTTTTTATCGGACTGGTTGTGTTTTTCGTCTTTGCAACTTTTATTAATTGGTGGTTTTATACGCGAAAAGGGTGTGAAAGACCAAGTTAAGTGAGCAGATAAATCTGATTAAATATGATTCAAATCATATTTTGCGGTTAGTTAAATCAATAAAATTTGTTTGAGGCATTGGTAGTTAAATAAAAAAGTGGTGCGAATGATGACATAGGAAAAAAAACCATCAGGAAATTATTATGAAAAAACAAATTTATCAAAATAAAGCGACTCAAATTAATAGTATCAAAGGGGCAATCTTCATTTTTTTCTCATTAACCGTCGGTTTGTTGTTGGTATTCAATCTATTTTCAAACCGAGTTGAGAGCAAGTTACCAACCGCTGACGAAGTGAAAAAAATAAAGAACGAAACCCAACGGAACGAGCCGGCATTGCAAACGGAAGAAACGGATGACCCGGCGGTCTGGGGAAAAAGGTTTCCGATGCACTATGCCGATTATCTGAAAACGGTTGATCAGGTTCGCACCCGATACGGCGGAAGCGAAGCCGTTCAGGTAACGCCGAAGGATTCAGACCCGCGTTCAGTTGTATCTCAATCGCGTTTAGAAGAAGATCCGCGTTTGAAAACAATGTGGGATGGCTATGCCTTTGCCGTTGATTTTAGAGAAGAACGCGGGCACTCCTTTATGCTCGATGATCAAACCTATACCGAGCGGCAAAAAGTTGTCAAACAGCCGGGTTCCTGTATCAATTGTCATGCCTCGACCTATTTAGCCCATAAAAAGCTGGGTCAGGGCGACATTATGAAAGGCTTTGAGGTGTTAAACAAAATGCCTTTTGCCGATGCCCGAAAAGAAGTCGGACATCCGGTTTCCTGTATTGATTGTCACGATTCCAAAACATTGAAACTGAGAATTTCAAAACCAGCTTTTATCTATGGGATCAAAGCCTTAAAGGCATCGCAGGGGGTCGCCGATTATGATGTCAACCGGGATGCTACCAAAGCCGAAATGCGGACTTTTGTGTGCGGCCAATGTCACGTTGAATATTATTTTAAGGGCGAGGGCAAAACCTTGACGTTTCCGTGGGAAAAAGGTTTGAAAATCGAAAATATCGTTGACTATTATGATGAAGTCAAGCACAAGGACTGGACGCATAAACAGACCGGTGCCGAAGTTCTCAAAGCACAACATCCCGAATTTGAACTTTATAATCAGGGTTCGCACGCCCGGGCCGGCGTCTCGTGCGTTGATTGCCATATGCCGAAAAAAGAAGGCCCGGCCAAAATTACCGATCACCACGTTCGAAGTCCGCTTTTGATGGTTTCCCAATCCTGTAGCGCGTGTCACAAAAATGCTGATGCGAATGAGATGAAAGCCAGAGCCGAAACCATCCAGACTCGCACCTACCACGCTCGTAATTTGGCGATGGATGCCCTGATGGATTTGATCGCACAAATTAAGGCGGCCAAGGAGGCAGGCAGAACAGATGCTGATTTAGCCGAAGCCCGCAGTTATCAAAGAAAAGCGCAGTTTTATCTTGATTTTATTGAAGCCGAAAACTCGATGGGATTCCATGCGCCGCAGGAGGCAGCCAGAATTTTAGGAGAATCAATGAACTTTTCCCGTTTGGGGCTGATGAGCCTGAGCGGAGTAAAACCGGTTCAGCCATATCAACCGGCCAAGAATTAAGGTTTGGTTTCGATAACAATTAGACTCTTTGAATCGCCGTTTTTCTGACTTGTTCGTGGAGAACAGTTTTGTTTGCCACACCACCGCGGAAAACGGCGATTACTTTACCAACAAAAATATGAAAAGGTTATTTATCGTCATAATTACATTATTTTTTGTAACTACCATCTCAGCCCAAACGTCTCCCGAAGTTCAAGAGCAAATTAAGAAACTCGAAGCTCAGGTTCAAACAATTCTGGCGGAGTTGGATAAATTAAAAAAATCGGCGGAAACGCCCGCCCCAACTGCCAAAGTTGAATCGTCCGCGCCGTCCGCCAATCCTGAAAAAAAACCGGCCGGGATTGAAGTAGGCAACGGTGTTCGGGTCGTGCCATACGGGACGATTTATTTCAATGCCTTTAACAACTCGGCCGGAACCAATAACTCGGATGTTCCGCTCTTTGCGGCCACGACCGGCAAAGGGAATACCAGTCTGAGCGTTCGGCAAACCAGATTTGGTTTGCGGGTCGAGGGCGGAAAAGTCGGAAATGCCAAACTAACTGGGGTCATTGAAGCTGATTTTTATGGTGGTTCGCCGGCCGTCGGAATCGGTGAAAATTTCGGTGTCTTGCGGATTCGTCTGGCCAACGCCAAACTAGACTGGAAAGACACGTCTCTCATCATCGGACAAGACTGGATACCTTTTGCCCCGAATAGCCCGGTTTCAATTGCCGACGCGGCTATTCCACAATTTGCGGCCGCTGGAAATAACTGGGCCCGACTGCCTCAAGTTAAGGTCGAACAGCGGTTTAATAACGGCAAAGTTGTTTGGCAGGGTGCTGTCCTGGCTCCCCAAACCGGAGATTCAAACTCGACCGCAAATTTTTTACAGCAGCCAAATTCGGGTGCGCTTTCGCGCCTTCCATTTTTTCAATCGCGAATTTCTTATCAAGATAAAAATTGGCTTGGCACCAAGAAAAACGGCAGCATCGGAGTTTCCGCCCATTACGGTCGTTCGCATGTCATTTCTACCTCAGCCCCGCTGATCGAAGAGGACATTAATTCTTTCGGAGTTGCACTGGACTGGAATTTCCCGCTTCACAAAAGAGTTAATTGGTCCGGCGAAGGATTTGTCGGACGCAATTTAGCCGGTTTTCAAGCCGGAGTGTTTCAAAATTACAACACAGATTTTGCGGTTCGGCAAAATAATGTTTTAGTTGCCTCGGGCACTCGCGGCATCGGCACCATTGGTGGTTGGACACAACTTGGAATTACCCCTGATTGGAATCAGGATAAATTGACTTTTTACGGCTCAGTCGGGTTGGACGACCCGAAAAATATTGATCTGATCAACACCAGATCGAGAGATTTCAGGAGCCGAAATCTGGCCTGGGCCTTTGATGCGATTTACAAATTTACCCCGCAGTTTCAGTTTGGCTTTGAGTTTCGGCAGTTGATTACCAATTATACTGTCAGCGGGCAAAAGCGGGCACATCACGTCAATCTGGGAATGGCCTATAGTTTTTGAAGAAATTTAGGTTAAACTGAATCCAGGAATTGATTTGAGTTTGCCGTCATAAGACAGTTATTCAAAGCTGTCTTATGACGCGCTTTTTATGAGAACGGTATAAAGATATGAAAGATATAGAGACTCGTCAGGACATCGAAAATCTATTAAGCGATTTTTATTCAAAGGCTTTAACTGACGACATTATCGGCTATATTTTTACTGATGTCGCCAAATTGGATCTGGTGCATCATTTGCCGATTATTGCTGATTTCTGGGAAATGGTTTTGTTTCAAACCGTCAATTTTCAGGAAAAATACGGGCGCAGTCCGATGCAGGTGCATCTCAAACTTAACGAACAAACGCCGCTCAAAAAAGAACATTTTACGCGATGGCTTCGACTGTTTAATGAAGTCACGGATGAAAAATATCAAGGTGAAAAGGCTGATTTAGCTAAAATGCGGGCCATCTCGATTGCCAACACCATGCTCATTAAGGTCACTGGACAAAATTCCTCAGGCGTTCCTCTGCTTCGATAAATATCTTACCCCTGACGATTTTCACCAAGTCTTTTTCGGCTAATCTCCGAATCACCCGAATCGTCGTTTCGGTAGTCAAACCTGCCATTTCGGCAATATCCTGTCGGCGGAGAGAAATTTTTCCGCTGTTTTCCTTTTTAGTTAATTGGAGTAAAACGTTGGCGATTCGCTGTTCGGGGGAAGATGTCACCAGATTTTGAATGGTGGCAGTTGTGTGTCGCAACAGTCCGCACATCAACAACGTGACATTTGATGAAAGTTCGGCATTTTCAGCCATCAGCTTGAGAAAATCCGGGCGGTAAATCAACAAAAGTTTTGATTCTTCCAGAGAGATAGCCGTCGCGGGGTATCGTCCCCCATCTAAAACCGGAGGCATGGCAAACATCTCACCGGTTTGAAAAATACCGATAATGACCTCTTTGCCCAGTTCAGGAAAGCGAACCAGTTTTACTTTGCCGGAAATAATAATCGGCAGAAATTCGGCTTTGTTTCCAAAATCGAAAACAATTTCGTCCTCATAAAAAGTACGGATCCGCCCGGACTTTTTTAATTTCTCGACTAACTCTAAACTTATGTTCTGAAAAAATGGTGTCATCATAAAATGGTTAAGGGAAAATATATCTTAATTTCCCCTTTTTACATAATGGACGTTATTTTAACTCAAAATTGTTTTCAACCTTCCCATCCAGATATGCGTGCCGGATTTGTCTTTCAAAAATTCGATGGCGTGGCGTTGGTCGGTGGTCAAGTGCAATGGTGCAAAACAATCAGCGCGGGAATGACAGTTGAAATATACCTTTCCCAAAGGATAGTGTCAAAAATAGGGAAAAGGTTACAAGATGGTAATTTAAGATTGGAAACTTATCAGTCAGCGGGGGGCGAGCAACCCCACCACCCCAGCCAATTTTTTTTTTAGATATTTTTTTAATTTTATAATTGTTTGTTTCGTTTTCCACCCCCCCCGCCCAAGTCAAACCCAAGAAACAATCATCCTGCACTCCCAGCTATTTCAAATCAAAATTACGAATCTCAGTTGCCAATTCGCGTTCAATTCTGGTCTGTTCGGCTTCCAAATTTTGACGCTCTTTGGTCATTGCTTCGAGTCGGGTTTCTTGGGTATTAACCTTTTCGACATAGCGGGTGATGAGCGTTTTCGCTTCGGGCGTTTTGGACAGGGTTTCGATGTTTTCGCGCAGACGTTTTTGGTCTTCGGAGATTTTTTCTTCTTCCTTTTCGAGGGCTTCTAACTTGCCCTCGATCTGGTTAATCTGAGCGCGCAGATCAATCAATTTTTCCAATCTGGCTTTGGTTGTGCTGTCAATGTAACGCCGCGTCAAAAATAACTCTAAGTCACGCGAAGTCAACGAAGTAAGCTGATAACTGTCCATCAAAGGCTGTTGTTCGGAAACGGTCAAATCGGTCTTTTCAAACGGTTTTAGCTCAACCCGGAAACGGTAATAACGATTGGTCGTGATGTCAGGTTTAGGCGTTTCGGGCGAAAGTTCCCAGCCTTGCCGAATCGGATATTCGAGGTAAAGAACTTTAATTTTATCCGTCTGATTGGTAATTTTGTAAATCTTCTTATTTGATTGAAAATAATGGACTTGGAAAACTCCGTTGACGACTTTGACGAGCTTGGCGGCTTCATTTTCGCCTTTGTTGTCAACCGTCACCAACGTTCCCAAATCGAGCGCAAACGAAATCAGCCGGCGTTCTTTCGGCTTGAGGCGTTCCATCAGAGCCTCGCCGGCATAGGCGTCGCGGTCTATGACGGTCAGACTGCCGCCTTCAAAAGTCAGATTTGAAGTATTTGTCAACAACATCCCGCCCAGCGGACGGTCTCGGCGGACGGTTTCGTTATAAATTGCAATCCTCTCGCCTTCCATTTTAGTCTGAATAATCGGAATGAGGGCTGAACGGTCGCGCAAAACCGTAATCGGCTGTTCAATTTTATATTCAAACAAATCGCCGAGTTCTTCGCCGATAGCAGCGGTTTGAACTCCACCGCGATTATTGGCCAGAGCGTCGCTGACCGTGGTTTGTGAACCGCTGATAATGTTACTTTGGGCACCGGGTTGAAGATTCATTAAATTGTTTGAATTTCTACCGTTTAATGGGAGTTGTTGAATTAGTTGTGAATTGATGGTATTACCCAAAGATGCATTTTGGGTATTTATCATAGTTCCATCCACCGTAATATTTGACTGTTCGCCTCTTGTGCCACTGACCGAACCTTGTCTGGTTACGCCGTCCTCATAAATCTGCGGTTGCAGATTCAAATCCTGCGGAATCGGAACTATCGGTCGGTAACGATACATCGGCTTTTGAATTGGTTGGATAAACGAAATAGGAGTCCCGGAAATGAGCGAAAGTTGGACATTTTGCCAATCTTCGTCGCTGACGTTATCCACGATTGCCCAGCCTTGAAAAAACGGCTTGCCTTTATCATCTAAAACCACCCGATAAGTTGTCTTCCAGATCGGGGCGGCAATCGTGTAGCTAACCATCATTTCACGCTGACCGGTGCCCTGCGAAGTGACGGTAATCGTTTTGGCATCGCGGCGGCGGGTGGAAGCGGTGGCATTCGCAAATTCCGAAATATCTTTGCGGGTGGTGTCTTCCAAAAGTTTGATGCTTTTGACCTCATCAAGATTGAAATTTGAAATTTCACCGTTTTCCGAAGCAATCACCAAAAATTGAGTGTTGACGGGCGGTTTGTTATTTTCGATAATCGTTTGACGTTTTTCCACCGTTAAAATTGAGCCGATAGCCGAACCTGTTTTGGTCGTAACGGCAATTTTCGCGCCTTGCAATTGGGATAAAACTCCCGCAATTCCGCCCGTGTTGGTCGTTTGGGCATTGACGCTAAATGGAATTTCCGCCGTCCGGGCCGAAGCGGGAAGCGACGAATTATACGAAACCGCACCGATTCGCCCCTGCCCTAAATCCAAAACGACCATAGATTTCAGCACGTCATCCACCTGTGATTGTTTGAACGAAAGATTTATTTCGGCGTTACCTGAAATAATTCCCCGACGTTCAATATAGGCCACTCCATTTGAATACAAAATAACCCGTCGAATCGGTAAAACCTGAGAATTATCAATACTTTGCAGTATCGGAACCGGCGGCGGATTATTTCGCACCAGCGAGCGTTTTTGGGCAAAAACGGGTAAGAGCAGTGAATACACAACGACCACTGAGAGAAAAAACTTCAATTTCATAGTTTATGTTCCTTTTTTTGAATCTGATTAAGTCAATCAAAGGATGAGATGAGTTTGAATTAAGGTTGCATTTGCGAGAAATATATTTTTATTTTGAAAAAAACTTTTTAACCGCAATAGTATGAAGGGGAAACCCTAGCTCGACCGGAGAATCAATCAAGTCAACCGCTTGAGTCTCGTCATTTCTGGTAAAGCTGATTTGGTCTTTCGATTTCTTTTGAGCCAGTCCAAAGATGAGAACTGTGCCGTCAGGAGCGGATTGGACATCAAATAATGATATTTCTTGCCAGGTGATTTCGAGTCCGGTTTCTTCAAATAATTCACGTTGCCCCGCCTTTTGCCAGGTTTCGCCGACTTCGATAAACCCGCCCGGTAAAGCCAATCTGCCAATGGGCGGGAGGTTTCGCCGAATGACCAGCAATTTATCATCAACCGGCACTAACACCACCGAGACGGGAAGCGGATTGAGGTAAGTGAGTGTTTGACAGCTTTTACAATTTTTGGGATAGTTTTGAGCCTCGTGTTTCGACCCGCAAAATGAGCAAAATGTGTCTTTGTTCAGCATAATTTGGTTAATAAATGATACGCAAACCTGTTTTGACGGTATTCAGATATTCAAAATTTGGAGCAGACCGCCCGTTTTCAAAAGTAATATTAAAGTTATATCGCTTTGCCGGGTCCAGCGCAATGTCCAAAGAGGCCCGGCCGAGCGGATGAAAACCGCGCACTCGTCTGATATTCAAAACATTCGATTTGAATTCGCCCGAACTTTCGGCGGAAGCCAGATAAAACAAGTCCTGGTTGAGCGTGAGCTTCATCGGCAGAAACCCATAATTAAATTCAAACTCCGCTGAAATTCCGGTGTAGGCCCGAAGAATCGGACTCGATGGAATAATGTGGCGGATGGTATTTGTTTTGTTTTTGATGACTTCGGCGGTCAGTTTTCTCCCAAATTCAAATCCCAGACGCGGCGTGATGGTAAAACCCGTTTTTATCCAGACGTCATTGAAATTATTCCGGTAAGCCGTGTTTTTCAAATCAGCTTCAAGATAGCTTCGCTGATTGGCAATCGAACGTTGCCAACGATCAAAATTAAAGTCAAATTGAATCGTGCCTAAAGCATTGATTCGGCTAAATTTTCGGTCGGTTTCAAATTTCGGACCTATTTTCAAATCAATCGAATAGAGGCTCAACGGATGACGGCGACTCCACTCGGAATAACAGGGCAAGGGAACGGAATCTTTTTTCCCCTCGGTCATTTTAGGATTTTCGACCACGTCGGCAAAATCTCCTTTCAAATTCGGCGGAGTGAGAACGCGGCATCCGCTCGGATGTGGAAATTCAACCGAATATTTCAAAATAGGTAACTCTAAACTAATGAAATTTTTGGATTTAGTCGCACCTAAACCGACATCAAAGGTCAGGATCGGTTCAAAGTAAAACAAATCGTTATCGGATTTGGCAAAGGTATTTTTGATGACTCCGGCGAGATTAAATTGGGGTTTGAGCCCCCCGCCGAATTCGGATGAAAGTTTAACTTCAATTTTCGGTGTCGCGGATGGCGGAGGTAATCCCGGCACGAAAACTTTGCCTTTAGTTTTGAGCGGAGTTCCATCGTCGGCTTGAAGTTCCACGTTGAAATAATGATTTCGGGCTTCGGAAAGTGCGTCCTTAAATTTGATATTCATTTGGGTCGGAGTTACTTTTTGAACCTCAACCGGGACAGCCACGGGCAACACTTCGAGACTTGTTTTATCGGCTGAGACCTTGAGAATCGTCTCCTTGACGCTCACTTTTTTTTCACTTATTTCGACATTGCTTTCCAACCGCATCCGGTTGCGCGGGTCGTTAAAGGCTTTCAATGTCGGCTCTTTGCTCAATTCGAGTCTTAAAACGGGTAATTCCCGCCCGTCCAATTGAGCATTATTTATTTTGAGCAGATAGATTTTTCCATAATCCAGCGATTGATTGAGCTCGAGGTTGAGCCGAAAACCGTTTTGTAGCACAAAGACCGTCTGGACCGCCACATTATCGAGCGGAACGGCCCGAATATTGATGCCTTTCGGGTCTGTCAATTCGTAAAATTTGTAGTTGCTTGCCGTCTTAAATGCAAACTCTTCGGATACTTTCAAGGCCCGGTCGGAAAAACTGATCACAGCCGTTTGCCGATTATTTTCAACCGTTAAGGTTTGACCGTAAAGGCAAGTCAAACAACTAATGACGGATAAGAAAGTTAAAAATATTTTCATTTGCCGGCTCCTAATTATGGTTTGAATCGCAATAGTAAAGTTCGTTGTAAAGATGCCCGATGGTCTGAATTTCGCCATTTGTCGTAAACATCTTGACCTTTAAGTTCCTGGCTTGCGGGCAGGATTTGAAATATGCATTTGCCTGAATGTCTTTGATAAGTTTTTTAGCACCTTTGGTCGGATATTCCCAGGGACGATTTCCGCTTTTGACCCAAATATGTCTCAGTTCAGTTGCCACCGCATATTCTTGTTCGGGACTCCACGAATAAATAACCTCGTTCAGATTCGACATAATTAAATCTTGGTTTTTAACCGTGGCGATGCTCGAATTACCGGTTGAATTATAGGTTAAATTTGCATTTGCCGAAGCATTTGCTTTACTTTTAATGGTGCTGTTTTGAGTAGTTTCGACACACGAAACTGTGCCTAAGGCCGCGAGTAAAATTGATAAAATTAAAGCGTAATGATTTGAAAATCTTGTCATTTATTTGCTCCTCTAAAGATGTTTCACTGATATAAGCGAAAAATGAAGAGAAAATAAGACATTTTTTTACGCTTTTTCTAAATTAGCAAATTTTTCGATTAATTTTTTTTGCCCAAAACCCGGGAAACTGACGGTCAATTTAACATTATCACCCGAACCTTCACGCCGCAGTACCAGTCCTTTACCATATTTTGCATGCCGGACGTGACTGCCGGCGACAAACCCCGGCTCGATTTTGGATTTTGGATTTTGGATTTTGGATTGGTTTGATGAGGTTGACTTTAAATTTTCTAGCGCGGATGGTTTTGTAATCTTCGGATTTGCTTCCTTCGCCTCCTGCTCCTCGCTCACCGCTCCTCGACTCTTAAAAAACTCGGCGATGGCATCAGTCGAATTGTAAGTTTTTCCGGTGTAAAGATTTTTGGGTTTATTTACCTGCTGTTCCTCACCTCGCAAAACCTTAGCGGTTTGTTTGGCGGTTTTATAGTTAGAACTTCTGGCATACGAGAGCCAGGATTGACCTCGCGAAATGTCTTCGAGCAAATCCAGCGGCATTTCGTTCAAAAACATCGAGGGCTCGGCCGCCATTTCCGACCCATAGGTTCGGCGGCTCATGGCGTGAGAAATATAAAGCATTTTTTCTGCCCGGGTGATAGCAACATAAGCCAGCCGGCGTTCTTCTTCGAGTTCAACCGGATCATTGATACTTCGCGAATGAGGGAAAATTCCGTCTTCTAATCCGACCAAAAAGACTATCGGAAACTCTAAACCTTTAGCTGAATGAACAGTCATCAGAGTCACTGGAGCGTTTCCGTCAAACTTATCCGTGTCCGAACTAAGTGCTGCATGGTCAATAAAATCCCGTAAGCCGTCTGCCTCCTGTTGGTCATAGTCAACTGCGGCATTGACCAACTCTTCTAAGTTTTCGAGTCGTCCGGCCGATTCATCCGAATTTTCCTCGCGGAGCATATTGGCGTAACCGGTGTCTTCCATAGCTGAAATGACCACATCTGTCACAGGCCGCTCACTACCGGCCGATTCGATAACTTTATTGGCTAAATTTTCGATAATGGATTTGAATTTTTTCACAGATTCCAAAGCTCTCGGCGTTAAATTACGTGGTTGTTCGTATTTTTCATTGGTGATGACGGCAATCGCTTCCCAGATTGAACTGCCAAAGTCTTTGGCACGGTGACTTAACTCATCCAAACTGGATTTGCCGAGCCCGCGGGGCGGCGTATTAATTACTCGATTGAGAGCAATGTCATCAAAAGGATTGAGAGCTAATTTTAAGTAAGAAATTATGTCTTTGATTTCGGCCCGTTCATAAAATGAAAAGCCGCCGACAATGTTGTAATCTATCCGCAAACGTCGAAAGGCCTCTTCGAAAAGCCGCGATTGAGCATTTGTCCGATAGAGAACGGCAACTTTTTCCTGTAGATTGTGTCGCCGGTGCTGGTCAATTCGCTGTGCTACAAAACGTGCTTCGTAATCGCCGTCGAGCGCTTGAAAATAATTGATCTTGTCGCCCGTGTCTTTATCAGTCCAGAGCTTTTTATCTTTGCGCTGAGTATTGTTGGCGATAACCGAATGTGCCACATCGAGAATTTTTTGAGTTGAACGATAATTTTGTTCAAGGAGAATCGTTTTGGTCTTTGGATAATGCGTTTCAAACTCTAAAATATTTCGAATATCAGCCTGGCGAAATCTGTAAATTGATTGGTCAGGGTCGCCTACCACACAAATATTTTGTTGTTTTTCGGTCAAATATTTGACCAGTGCCAGTTGCAAGGGGTTTGTATCCTGATATTCATCCACCAGAATATATTTAAATTTTTGGTTATATTTTTCGCGGACTTCGGGCGATTTTCTTAAAAGTCGGACGGTTTTGATCATTAAATCGTCAAAGTCGAGCGAATTTGAATTATTCAGCCTTTCTTCGTAAAGTTTGAAAACCCGGGCGATAGCGTTTCTCTTTTCATCGGTGTATTCAATCGAAGAAGCAAAACTCTCGAAATCTTCGCCGCGATTTTTGGCCGATGAAATAGCCGAAAGAACCTGACGGGCGGCCAGTTGTTTTTCGTCCAGCCCAATGTCTTTGACGCAAGCCTTAATAACTTTCAGCGAATCATCCGTATCGTAAATAGTGAAAGATTTGTTAAATCCTGCTTCCAAATGTTCGATATCCTGACGCAGAATTCGAACGCAAAGACTGTGAAAGGTTGAAATTAAGGGGGCAGATTGCAGACCGCGGCCCTGGAGCAATCGGTTGATTCGTTCACGCATTTCAGCAGCGGCTTTATTGGTAAAAGTGACGGCTAAAATGTGATAGGGCGCAACTTCTTTTTCTGCAATCAAATAGGCGATCCGTACAGTAATCACCCGGGTTTTGCCTGACCCGGCGCCGGCTAAAATGAGCAGTGCGCCTTCGGTAGTTTTAACTGCTTCGAGTTGTTGTGGGTTGAGACCGGTAAGAATTTCCATAATAATTGTTAATTGCTAATTGTTAATTGTTGTTAATGGTAAATCTTAGTCAGTTTGAGGTCAAAGGGAGAAACTATTTGACAAACATCTCTCAAAATGAGAGAGTGGGATGTTGTCTATTTTCTCAAAAACTATGGAAACTAACAATGCATATAATTTCAAAGAAGGCGTTGCAAAAATTTTGGGCAAAAACACCCAAATTCAAAAGCATCATTGGAAAATTGGTATTCAATCACCAAAAAGGCGGAATGGAACAGTTTAGATGATGTAAGACAAGATTTTCCTCACGCAGATTTAGTAGGTATTTGCACGGTTTTCAACATTGCGGGGAACAACTTTCGGCTGATTACAAAAATATCGTATCGGACAAAAAAGGTTTTTATACGATTTATTTTAACCCACGCCGAGTATGACAAAGGAACTTATAGAAATGACTGTGAATGTTGATGAAAAAAGATATGGAAATTTGCTGATAAGTGTTTTGCCTTCGGTCATAACCAATGATGATGAGCTAGACCGATTGACGCAGGAAATTGACCGTCTTATCACTAAAGACATCAAGCAAGGAAGTTTGAGTCCCGAGGAAGACAGACTGCTTGAACTTTTATGTCTTTTAGTGGAAAACTACGAAGATCAGCATTATCCGATTGATAATGCTCCTCCGCACGAGATTTTAAAGTTTCTGATGGAGCAGAAAGATCTGAAACAAAAGGACTTGCTTGATATTTTCGGCTCCAGCGGAATTACCTCGGAAGTCATCAACGGCAAGCGTTCCATCAGCAAAACACAAGCTAAAAAGTTAGCGGAAAGATTCAAGGTATCGGTTGAGCTTTTTATTTAATACAAAAAAGGCTCTCGGAAATTATTCCGGAGAGCCTTGAAAAAATATTAAGCACCTTCGCCTTTTTCAACCTTGTTTGGTTGGGGCGTGATTCTCAGATAGGGTTTAACCTCTTTCCAACCGGCAGGGAATTTCGCTTTGGCATCTTCGTTTGAAAGTGCCGGGACGATAATACAATCTTCCCCGTCACGCCAATTGACCGGAGTCGCAACGCTGTAATTGGCTGTCAGTTGGAGCGAATCAATAACTCGCAGCAACTCATCAAAATTGCGTCCGGTGCTGGCGGGATAAGTAATCATCAGTTTAACTTTTTTGTCGGGACCGATGACAAAGACCGAACGGACTGTAAAAGTATCACTGGCGTTCGGATGTATCATATCGTAAAGGTCCGAAACTTTGCGGTCAGAGTCGGCTATCATGGGAAAATTGACTGCGGTCCCTTGTGTTTCTTCGATGTCTTTTTCCCAACCTTGATGTGATTCGAGCGGGTCAACGCTCAAACCCATGATTTTGACGTTGCGTTTGTCAAATTCAGGTTTTAGTCTGGCCGCCATTCCGAGTTCGGTCGTGCAGACGGGTGTATAATCTTTCGGATGAGAAAACAAAACGCCCCAACTATTGCCTAACCATTGGTGGAAATCTATGTTTCCAACGGTCGTTTCGGCGGTAAAATCGGGGGCCGTGTCGCCTAGTCTTAAAGCCATTTTGGTTCACTCCTTATTCGGCTGATAACCATTGATGTAGATATTGTTTTGAGTCAAAAAAAGAACAGCCGAATAAACTCTTTTTTTTATTCAAAACAAATATTAATTTGAAAATTCCTTCAAATTCTAGCACGAGAAACTATCCTGAATAAAATCAGGTTTCATTTTCAGGTTGACTTTGATCCGAGGCGGGTCTCAGTCGTAAGAGCTGGATACGCTTTTCATCGGTTTTTAAAATCTCAATATCCAAACCCCGAATAGTCAACTTTTCGCCAACCTTTGGGACATAGCCGGATTCGCTGGTGACCATTCCGGCGATGGTTGAAAAGTCATCGTCCTCGATTTCGGTTTCAAAAATACGCTCAATTTTATGAATTTCGGTCGAGCCGAGAACGTCGTAATAATTACCCCCGTCGCCTTCGACAATTTCGATAACTTCTTCTTGTTCAGTATCTTCGTCCTCAATTTCGCCAACCAGTTCTTCGATAATATCCTCGACCGTAACGAGTCCGGCGACACCGCCATATTCGTCCACCACAATTGCGATTTGAATATGGTTTGACTGCATTTCCTTCAAAAGTTCGGCCGCCGGTTTGGTTTCGGGGACAAAATAAGCCTCGCGCATCAAAGTTTCGATCTTTTGATTTTCTTTGCCATCAGCCCAAGCCTGGAGCAGATCGCGAATATAAACAACACCCTCAATATTTTCAATTTTGTCACGATAGACCGGAATCCGGGAATATTTTTCTTCGATCATCAAATCGCGAGCCGCATTGACCGTTTCATCAATCGGAAGGGCGCAAATTTCGGGCCGCGGGGTCATTATTTCACCGGCCCGGGTTTCACCGAATTCAAAAACGGATTCAATTAATTCGCGATCGTCCTCTTCGATAATTCCCTCGGCTTCGCCGACTTCGATGAGGGCTTGAATATCTTCGGAGTCAGTGTCCTCTTCGTCATCTTTTTTATTGGGCGAAAAAGAAATTTCAGTTTTCTCGGCTTTGGTGAAAAATTGAAGCGGATCGGATAAAAAAGACATTGCGCCGTAAAAGGGGCGAATCAACGGAAGTAAAAATAAAAGTTTTGTTTCGGGGGTTTTCCACGTCAGCAGACGCGGGATAAACTGCCGGAAAATAAAGGCGACACCGAGGGCTAAAAAGAATGAAAGCGCCAGCGTTTGAGATTGATTGTCAGCAAATTTGATGGTAATCAGCGTCACCAGAACCGAAAAAATAATCAGTAGAATTTGAATGGTCGCTGAAAGCGCAAACCGAAAACGCGGACGATTTGCTAAAATTTCCCGCAAAAAGAATTGTTTGTTTTCTTCGGCTTCGGACGACAGTTTCCGTAATGAAAAATCACTGAGCTGTGAAAAAGCAATATCAATCGTAGCCAAAAAAACCAGAGCAAATAAAATTATGACCGCGATGACTATCTCAATTACCATATTTGCCTAAATTTTAATGTTTTATTTAGAAATAGTAAATGCGTTAAACCGTCAATTTTTTCTCAGCCGTTGAAGGGCTTTTTGTGAGGCCTCAAACGATTTTTTATCATATTCGCTGAGGGCGCCTTTTTGTTCCAACAGATTAAACATTTCGACACTTTTTTGATAGGCGGAAAAAGCCCCGGCTGAATCATTCATTTTTTCAAATACTGCGGCTGCATCCTGTTGAGCGATAGCCATGGCTCTGATGCCCATATTGTTATTTGAATCTGCCTCGTATAATTGCTGATGTTGGAATATAGCTTTTTGGTAATTGCTGATGGCAGCTTGAAATTTAAGAGCTCCGGTTTGAGCGGCCGCCAGCCGGCCGAAATTGTTGGCCAGAGTGAATTTATAACCCTCGTGTTTGGGCTCGGCAACAGTCAATTCCGATAAAATTGTTTCGGCTTTTTTCAAAAACTCGACCGCTTCGGGAAATTGTTTTTGAAAAACCGATACCTCGCCGAGTTTGGAATAACCCTGAGCTAAATCATGTTTGGCCTGATAGTTCAGTTTATCTTTTTCGACCGATTCTTTGGCGAGGCGGGTAGATTTTTCCAGATATTGTCTGGCCAGCACCGGGTCAGCCTCAACATAAATGCCACCGGCCTGGAAATAGGCATAATATAAATCCCGACGAATTCGCGCATCATTCGGGTTTGAGGCAAGTAACGGTTCGTAGATGACAAAAGATTTTTTGACATACTGGTCCAGCATATCGTAACGGTCAAGCCAGCTCAAATCGTACGCAATTCGAATTAAATTTA
>JANOEF010000520.1:0-10795 GCA_031413075.1 Acidobacteriota bacterium
CGACGGGGACGATCATGCTCTATGCAACGCAACCGGGAAATGTCGCCTCTGATGGAACGGGGCGCAACGGATTGTTCACTGAATCACTATTGGAGCAGATCAGAAAGCCGGATGTAGAACTCGATGCGATGATCAAACAGCTGGCCCGGGATGTGTCGGAGAAATCAGGCAAAAAACAAATGCCGTGGAAAGAAGGAATCGTGACCGGAGATTTCTATTTTGCCGGTGGCGGAAGCGGAAGTAGCGCTAGTAGTAGTGCAGCACAACCGGTGTCTAACCCGACCGTTACCAACTCAGTTGATGTGGAAGAAGTGATGTGGCAGGAAGTGTCGAGAATCAACACCAAGCTGGCGGTAGATAGTTATTTGGGCGAATATCCGAACGGCAAATATGCCTCAACGGCCAGATTAAAATTGAAGGTGATAGCGGCAGAAGAAGAGAAAAAGACTAAAGTTCTGGAAACGCAGAAATGGGAAGACGCGGGACGGACCAACACAATTGAAAGTTATCAAAGTTATTTGATTGACTTTCCGAGTGGCGAATTCCGCGATCAGGCCAATCAGAAAATTTCCGACCTGAGGGAAAAGCTAAGAGCTGCCAATAAACCAAAAAGGGGAGGCAGTATCAAAAACACCTTAGGAATGGAATTTATGGGAATTCCTGCCGGTAGCTTTTTGATGGGTTCTCCGAAAAATGAAGATGATCGTGGGAAAGATGAAACGCCGCATCAGGTGACTTTGACTAAATCATTCTGGTTAGGCAAACATGAGATTACTCAATCGCAGTGGCGGTCTGTGATGGGAAATGTTCCTGATACTTGTTTTGAAAAAAATGAAGTGAGGGGAGATACCCGTCCGGTAGTCTGCGTTAGTTGGGATGATGTGCAGGAATTCATTACAAAACTAAATGCCATGGGACAGGAAAAATATCGGGTGCCGACCGAAGCTGAATGGGAATATGCAGCCAGAGGTGAAAGCACAAGAGCTTACTTTTTTGGCGATGACGAAAATGAAATTTGCGGTTACGGAAACGGCAAGGATTCATCGTTTAGCGTTTTGAACGGTAAAACAATGTGTCGGGATGGTATTAAGGGCACGACTACGGTCGGAAAGTTTCAACCTAATAACTTTGGACTTCACGATACAGTCGGAAATGTCTCTGAATGGGTCAATGATTGGTATGGTGATTATTCAAATGGCGCACAAACCGACCCGGCGGGACCTGTGAGTGGTGCGGGTCGAACCTTTCGCGGCGGCAATGCCTTTGAAAGCCGGAAGAACACCCGTTCAGCATTCCGTTCTTTTGCTGTTCCCTCAACCAGGGATTATCGGGTTGGTTTTCGTCTGGTGATGGAAAATTAAAGCAAATTTGTCAGCAGTTGAAGGTTATGATAATCCGAGTTCTTATAATGCCATTTACTAACCGAGTATTAGGCAAAAGCAGTTTTGTAACGCCCATAAATGCTATACTTTCCGAAGCGTTCAAGATAAAATCTTATAAGGTACTTTCGTATCAAATATCGTCATAATAAATCGTTTTTTTTGATTATCCAATTGGAGTGAGAAATTCGTTTATGAGAAATAAATTTATAGGATCAGTTTTTATTTCCCTCACACTTTTTTGCGCCTTCCTTTTCGCGCACGCGGATCGCGGTGTCGCTATGAGACCGGATGGCGGAAAACGCCTGGCTTTGGTGATCGGTAACGGTGCTTATCAAAAAACCTCCCAGCTTCCGAATCCGCCAAATGACGCGACCGATATGGCCGCCTCACTCAGTTCACTGGGTTTTGAAGTCCTCTCCGGCACCAATCAAACCAAACGTCAGATGGAAGCGCTGATCCGCGAATTCGGCGATAAACTCTCACGTCAGGGCGGAGTCGGTCTGTTTTTCTATGCCGGACACGGACTGCAGGTCAAAGGCAGTAATTATCTGATTCCGGTGGAGGCCGAAATACCGGCCGAAGATGAAGTCGAATATGCGACCATCAATCTGAATTTTCTGCTCAACAAAATGGATGCCGCCAAAAATGAACTGAATATTGTCATTCTGGATGCCTGTCGGAATAATCCGTTTGCGCGGAGTTGGCGGAATTTCAGAGATGTGGGCGAGGGCGGAGGATTAGCCAAGATCACCCCGCCGACCGGAACGATCATGCTCTATGCGACGCAACCGGGAAATGTCGCCTCAGATGGCACAGGACGCAACGGATTGTTTACGGAATCACTGCTGGAGCAGATCAGAAAGCCGGGCATAGAACTGGATGCGATGATCAAACAACTGGCGCGGGATGTCTCGGAGAAATCAGGCAAAAAACAAATGCCGTGGAAAGAAGGAATCGTAACCGGAGATTTCTATTTTGCCGGTGGAGGAGGCGGAAGTAGTAGCAACTCAGCACAACCGATTACGAATCCGACCAGCGGAGGAAATGCGGAAGAAGTGATGTGGCAGGAAGTGTCGAGACTGAACACCAAGCTGGCAGTAGATAGTTATTTGAGTGAGTATCCGAATGGCAAATATGCCGCGACGGCGAGATTAAAGCTCAAAGTTATTGAAGCTGAAGAACAGAAAAAAATTAAAGAGGCACAATTACTCAAACAATCCAGAGAATTGGAACAGATGCCTGCGAGGGAAGCAACCGTGTATGTCGGGTGCGGTTACACCTACAAAACAAAAGCTGCCCGCGACCTGCAATGTGGTCGAAACGAAGGAACCTCGAAGTGGGTTGGCGACGGTATCAAAGAACCATTGGTTAGGGAGCAAACCGTTTATACCGGGTGTGGTTTTACCTATGCAACGAAATCGTCCCGCGACTTGCAGTGTGGTCGAGGCGGAACTTCAAAATGGATACCTGAATAAAGGGATTTTACTCCTAACGTTTGGTTTTGTGCGAGTTTTGTGTCTTTTTCCATCTTTATGGAGGCAAGAGAAATAAGGCACTCGAGAGAAGCGGATTACCAGAATTTCGGATCGTTCAGATAAATTGAGCAAGTCAAATCTGATTTGTGATTTTTAGCGCATATTGCGGCCTTATAAAAGTTTTCAGTAGAAAAGAATTATGAAAATAGAAATCAGTGTTTTATTAATGCTTTTGGCTTTCGGCATCTTTTCAGTTCGAGCCGAAGACCGCGCCCTGGTTGTCGGAGTTGATATTTACGGCGATAAGCAAGTCCCGGATACTCCGGGAGCGGTAGACGATGCACGGGCAATGCAGAAGCTTTTGATCGAAAAATTTAATTTTTCCCCAAATTCCATCAAGATTTTGCTCAATGAACAAGCCACTGCCCGCAATATTACTGATAATTTTCAAACTTGGCTCATTAACGGGACACGCCCCGGCGACCGGGTGTTTTTCTTTTACGCCGGACATGGTTTTCAGGCACCGGACAATAACGGCGACGAACAGGATGGGATGGATGAAGTAGTCACCCCATTTGACACCAAGATTGCTATTCAGGGTAATAAAGTCATTTTACCGGATGAGAATACTTTTATCCGTGATGATAAATTCAATGATTTTATTGCTCAATTATCGGGCAGACGCGCCGTGTTGATGTTTGATTCGTGTCATTCGGGAACACTTTCGCGCGGTTTAGGCGACCAGTCAAAAAAATTGGAGAGCCGTTATCTGAGATTGAAACCGACTCGTAGTATGGGCGCCGGCGGTTATTCCGAAGTTCCGAAAACCGGTCAACCGCGTGATATAACCACGATGAGAGAAGATTCGCTCGATGGCAACATCAATGGAGTAGTGGTTTTGTCCGCCGCTTCACCTTATCAGCAAGCCTTTCCGATTGAAACTGATAATAAGTTGTTTCGTGGGGCCTTTTCTTATATTTTTGAACAATTGATACGGCGGAATCCGTCGGAAAAACTCGTTGATCTGGAACAATACATTAAAACTGAAATGAAAAATCTTGCTGATAAAGAAATGATCGGAAGAAGCAAAAACGGTGAGTTTCAGGTTCCGCAGATTGATATTATCTCGAAAACAGACCTCGCCAATAAACCGCTTTTTGCTGCCTCATCGCCGGCCGACGACTACACGGCAGCGGTCGAATCTGCACTTTTTAACCCGCTTTCGCCGATCAAGGTTAAGCTCGAACTCAGCAAGCGTCGCTACCAAATCGGTGAGAATATCAATTACACAGTTGAGGTCGGCGAAGATGTATTTCTTTATATTTTGGTTTTCAGTAATCAAAATAAAGCATTTTGTATCTTTCCGACCGGTAACGGCGGTGATACCGATAATTTTGTCAGAAAGGGAAGAATTAATTTTCCGCGCGGCAATTATGTGACAGAAGCCACTGAACCCATCGGAAAAGATGTTTGGGTGGCACTCGTTTCGCGGAAAAAACTGATTTTAGGTGAAAAAGAAGAATACACCTGGGATGAAATGTTTCGACGAATCGGTCTCGAAGAACTCCGCCAAGCCATCTATGTTAAACTCCGCGGCGCCGGCAACAAACAAACTACTTCCTTAACCGCTGGGGATTGGCAGGCTGATTCGATTGTTGTTGAGACAGTCAATAGATAGTGAGTAACTAACCTAATTTAACCCAATACCGTAATAGAGATGTGCGTATAAGTTATGTCATTATGTTGCAAAATATATGCTGACTTGATTAGTTTCATGCCGTTAACGTTTGTTGATAGTTGTCCAAAATCCTATTGCTCCCCCCAAATACTAACCTGCAAAAATCGGGACTCAAAATCTTTTAGAGTGAAATCGTGGCGGTTCAGCATTCTATAAATAAACCGGCGGCGATTCCGACCCTTGGTAATCTTGTATTTGCACATCCCGTCGTTCCCATTGAAACTTCCAAACAATAATTATCTCCTTCTGTGTGTGGGTTCGCACATACAAACTCCCAATTTCAATGTCTAATAGTGGCTTATTCGAAAAGAATAGTGCGGATCGAAAGTATTTTTTGAAAATTTTTAAAAGCGCTTGAGTTTGTTCGCGCGGACGGCGCACAGCACTCTTTGTTATCTAAGCTGATTTCGAAGAATGATATTTAGGAAATTTATCATAGGTAATGAGACAGAAGTGATTGGGTAGTTCCGAATTTGCAGTCCAAAGTGCATGACACGTTGATCGTCGCGTCAAGGAATTTGGTGTTTTTAGCACAAGTGGGAAGGTCATAAAATAATGAGAGTTTTTAAGATAGTTTGTTTGATTATATTTTGTTCGAATCTGTTTTTAATTGAAGCTCAGCCGCCGGTTGTTCAACCATCTCCAATATCTACTCAAACACCAAAGCCTGAACCAAGTGCAACCCCGGTAGAAGATAATGAAGTGGTGTCGGTTGATACTGAAGAAGTAATTCTGAATGTTCGTGTGATTGACAGTAAAAATCGTCCGGTGACCGACTTAAATGAAGTACAGTTTCAAATATACGAAGATAATGTGCTTCAACCAATAACTTTTTTTGTTAAGACAGAAGTTCCGTTAATAAACGCGATCGTCATTGATAATTCGCGGTCACTTCGCGCACAGCTAGATAAAGTTATTGAAGCCGGAAAAATCATTACGGCAACTAATTTAGGTCGAGACCAATCATGTATTATTCGCTTTGTCAGTTCCGACAAAATTAACATTGTTCAGGATTTTACCTCCAACCAGCCATTACTCCATCACGGACTCGACAATTTATTTGTCGAAGGCGGTCAAACGGCAATTATTGATGCAATTTTTCAGGCTGCCGGCAAAGTTTACCAATATCAGAAATCGGACAAAAAAGAGGACGTCAAAATACGTTCCTTAATTGTAATTTCAGATGGTAATGACCTCGGCAGTTCCCACACCGAACAGGAGCTTTTTCAACTGCTGCGCGAAACAAACGTCCAAATTTATGCTATTGGTTTCATAAATAATTTAACCAATGAGCTCGACCTGGACGTTACGAATCGCCGCGAAAAGGCCAAACGGTTTTTAGTTCGATTGGCTGAAGAAACCGGCGGTAAAACATATTTTCCGACCGAAACCAATGAACTCACGGAGATAGCCAAAGAAATTTCCGGTGAACTTCGCAAACAATATCTGATTAGTTTTAGCCCTTCGGAAACGATTGGTAATAGTTATAAAACAATTAGGGTGGTAGTTGCAGACGGACCAAATAACGAGATAAGAACGGCCATTACCCGGAACGGAAGAACAACATCTTTAGGTTTAAAAGATACTGCGCTCAAACCTGATAAATAATTTGTTCGAATTCTTAAGTAATGACTAGTGACTGGGTTGATGGTCGCAAACCAATTTTGAGGCAAGCGCAAAAGCATATGGTTAAGGATAAGATCTTCATCAACAATAAATTCTTATATGAAAAATAACCAACGAAAATACCGAGCTTTATCCGACAGTTTCTGGCAGCGACCAATTATAATTCGGCATTACCTCTATTTTAGTTGGTTAATAATTTTCTTAATGTTTTTTACGCTGCCAGTTGATTTTCGCGGGCAAACTTCCGCGCCTGCCAAAACCGTAGCAGGTAACAATCGCCTTCTCAAAATACCGATTATTGTCAGTGATCGGGACGGGCGTCGAATTCCCGGATTGAAAAAGGAAGATTTCACTGTCTTTCAGGATGAAATAAAACAAAATATAATTACTTTTGCTTCCGAAGATGATCCAATTAGTATTGCCCTTTTAATTGATACCAGCGGAAGTACCCAAACTTCACTTGATAAAATTAAAGTGGCTGCTCAAGAATTTATTGGGCTATTAAAACCGGAAGATCGTTGTTTAATTGCCACCTTTGATTCTCAGGTAAAGATTTTGACTTCTCTTACAACTGATAAACAATCTATTAAGAATTCATTGAATAAAATTCAAACTGATGAAGTGGAAGGTACTGTTATGTTCAATGCTATCAATCAAATGCTGAAAAACTCATTTTTTGATGGCGCTGGTCGTAAAGCGATTATTTTGTTATCTGACGGCAGAGATCTCGGGAGTAATGTTTCAAGAGCAGAGTTATTAAATGAGCTGCAGGAATCTGACTTATCTATTTATGCCATATTTTATCAGAACAGTATCGGTCTTAATAAACCTTTCATTATTCCCGACGGGGTAGTGGCGCAAGTGAAGGAGCCCGAAAAACCAAGGAACCAAAAAAGACCGAAGATCAGAAAAAAAGGATATACGATTTTGATCCCCTTACCTGGAGATACCTATAACAAAGAAGAAATTAAACTTCTCGATCAGGTAATCACAACCGAGGCTTTTGCCTCTTTGAAAAAAATGACTGACTTGACTGCTGGAAGGTTGTATCAGAGCGATACCGAGAAGTTAAGTATGATTTTCAAACAAATTGCCGGTGACTTAAGGCAATTATATTTGCTCGGTTTTGAAGTCAGGTCAATGAAAACGGATATACCTAACCTCCTGGTTAAAGTTGGACGACCGGGGGTAGTGGTCAATACCCGTCATCGAACTGTATCTAAATAGTTTATAAATATAGATTTATATAAATTTTCATACCCGATATGTGACTAACTGTCCAAATAATTATGTTATCGAAAAATACATCTTGCAGAAATATATGGCGATCAATCGGAATTCTTCTGGTTTTTAACTTGAGCGTTTTTGGACAACAGTGGTCCTGGCAGGATTTCAGTCCAGTCAATAGTGGTTGGAGGGTGACGGCCCCGAATCCTCTGCAGCCTGACGCTGAGGCACAAAAAACGAGTGGTAAGCGAGGCAGTTACAGCTATAATGATTTTCACGGTTTTTTTGCCGTTATCTATCAGAGTTATTCAAATTGGGACTGGTACAGGCAAAAAGATCGCTTTAACAAACAGCGTGATTTGGTCGTGAATTCCAATCAAGGGCAGTTAATAAGGGATATCGAGTTCACGAATCGCGGCGTGGTTGGTCGTGAGGTCATGGTCAAGTTCCCCAGCGGAACAATGACCAAAATGGAAGGCCAGACCGTCACTAAATATCGCATTCAAAGATTTCGAATGTTTTTTTACGGTAAGAGGCTTTATGTGATTCTCGCCGTTTTACCGGAGGATGATGTTAACCGACCTGAAATTGATAATTACTTAAATTCATTTTACGTAAATACTGAGCCCAAAGCTGTGTCCGACTCTTTTTTGACAGATGAGGATATTGGTCTGAAGGTTAATATTTCAAACGGTGTTTTATCAAACGATACGGATCTTGACAAAGATAAACTAGTCGTCTCCACTGCCCACCCATGGTCATTGCCAACGCACGGAATACTTTTGCTAAATGCCGACGGCTCATTCACTTATAAACCCAACCCTGATTTCAACGGTAAGGATTCATTTACCTATCAAGCAAATGATGGAGTCGCGGATTCAGAAATTGCGACCGTCATCATAACTGTTAAACCTGTTAATGACTCGCCAATTATTTCCAATGTTCCGGCAACCTTAAACGTGAATGAACTTATTCCTTTAACATTCAAAGCTTTGGGGAGCGATATTGACAATCCCACCGAATCAATTCGTTTCAGTTTGACGGACGCGCCCGAAGGATCAGTCATTAATCCCCAAACAGGCGTTTTCTTCTGGACTCCGAGTGAGATCCAGGGGGCAGGTCAGTACCTTTTCAAAGTCAATGCTACCGATGGAGAAACAACATCCAGTGCGCCAATCAAGATTACGGTTGATGAAGTAAATGTCGCTCCTCTATTTTCAAATATCCCGACAACTACCACCATCAATGAACTTGAGCCCTATACATTTACCGTCAAAGCGACTGATTCTGATATTCCAATTCAAACTTTGACTTATTCTCTGGATGGCGCACCTGATGGTGCGACGATTAATTCAACGACCGGCTTATTTAATTGGACTCCCAGTGAAATCCAGGGGAACGGTTCGAGTTATGAATTCACGGTTAAGGTTTCCGATGGGATTGTGACCACCGATGCCGGCATTAGGCTGACTGTCAAAGAAGTTAACAGCGCACCAATCTTACAACCGGTTCTTAATCAAACCATTGATGAGTTAAAACCACTGTCTTTATTTGCGGCTGGTTCAGATCAGGATATTCCGGCGAATCTTATTTCTTATGAACTCAATTCGAATGCTCCGGCTGGCATGACTATTGATCTGAAATCTGGTCAAATTTTTTGGATCCCGAGTGAAGCGCAGGGATCGGGTGATTATTCGGTGACTGTCCGTCTGACTGATAGCGGCACCCCGAGTTTATTTGACACAAAAACGTTTAAGATTCACGTCAACGAGGTTAATACCGCCCCTCGTCTGACGCCTCTTGGGAATCGGATAGTTAATGAAGAACTCAATCTGACTTTTAATGTCACGGCCGCGGATGCTGATCTACCCGCTAATTCATTGCGATACAGCATAGTTGTCGGTCCGGCTGGTGCCAGTTTAGATAACGGTAAATTTACCTGGACACCGACCGAAAGACAGGGGCCGGGAACTTTTAACCTAACAATTCGGGTGACAGATAATGGCGATCCGGTATTGCTGGACGAACAAACTATTACAATCAGTGTCAATGAAGTGAACACAGCACCGATTACCAATGATTTGGATGTCACTACTGATGAAGATACCGTTATTTCGCTTAGTTTAACGGCAGATGATCCTGATTTACCTTTGAATACGCTGAATTATTCGATAATTGCGGCACCGTTAAATGGTAAACTGAGCGGAACCGGTTCTAACCTCACTTATACGTCTAACCCGAATTTCAATGGCCGTGACAGTTTTATTTTCAAAGCTAATGACGGTTCGGCAGATTCTAATATTTCTACTTTTTACCTCAACCTCAGACCGGTCAACGATTTGCCCGTGGCCAATCCCGATACGGAGACGACCGATGCGGATGTTCCGGTAACTGTTAGGGTAATTGTCAATGATACAGATGTCGATGGAGACAAACTGATTGTGACTGAGGTTTCAAAAACAGCGGAGGGCAGTGTGGTCATAGTAGATAATGCAATTAAATTCACACCAAATCCGCAGTTTTACGGAAGAGCAAGCTTTAAGTATGTGATTAAGGATATTCATGGAGGGACGGCAATTGGCTTGGTGACAGTCAATGTCAATCCGGTAAAGCCTGATTAACAAACTTTTCCCCAACGGATTTGCTACGTCTTTTGACTACTGACACGTTTTAAATGTTGACATTTCTCCGTCGAAGGCTAATATTTATTTATCAACCAACGACGGAGGTTATTATGTCCCCTATTGAAAACAGTCTGGAAGGAAAATTTACTCTTGAATCCGGCGGAAATCGCCTGCCCGAGGACGCCCCTTTTCACATTCTTTGTCTCGGCGACTGGAGTGGAAACGGCGAAAATCCAGTAGTCCCGGAAAAACGCCGCCCGATCTTTATTGACCGTGACAATTTTGACGATGTGATACGAAAAGTGCACCCGTCAATCAATCTCGAATTTGATGGGGATAACTCGTTATCTCTCACTTTTTCTGAGCTTGACGACTTTCATCCGGATAATATATTTCGCCGGCTTTCGTTATTTGACGATCTGCGTGATCTTCGCCGGCAACTCAAAGATCCCGATACTTTTAACCAGGCGGCGAGGGAAGTGCGCTCCTGGTTCGTTCAACCCGAGGTTTCGCAACCGGCTCAAAAAACTGAGACGCCCACGATTGATGCCGATCATTTGCTGGATGAAATTTTGAGCGGCAAATCTTTTGACGCCTCTGCCGTTAAACGTAAATCTGACACCTCGACGGAACTCAGCCAATTTATCAGTGATCTGGTCAAACCCCATATTATTCAAACGGATCTGACCGAACAAGCGAATTTATTACTGGCGGTTGACGAAG
>JANOEF010000521.1:0-8312 GCA_031413075.1 Acidobacteriota bacterium
ACCTTCTGGATTTTGAGAACTTTGCACCTGTCGCTCATTCTCTTGTTTGACTAAATCAGAGAGATTTTCGAGCGGAGAATCCGAAATCATTTCAACCGGAATTTCCCAAAATGAATCGTAAATTCCGATTCTCAGACGAATGAGAGGTTTTGGGCTGTGAATATCAACCAAAATCCCGAACAAGCGAAACTTACCGCTTTCATCCAAGGTGTCCTGACCACTGAAATTCCGGCAGTTCGGCGGATGCGTGTGAAGCTCCAAAATAGCGTTTTGGTAAGCTGCCGAATCATCCCGGGCGATGGTGCTGCCAAATTTGCGGTGACGACTGATTTCTTCCCAAAAATAATCGTTTTCCTTTTCATTCCAATAAACTGCGTATAAATTTTCGGTAAATTTTCGGGTGTCGGTTGAGTTTCGGGCGTGCCACAAAATTTCCTCGAAAATTCGAACGGGAATTCTTTTTATCAATTCGACTCGCGCAACTCCTTCAGCCAATTTCGGGATTTTGCACTTAAAAACTGACAATTCAACACTTGCCGTCATTTCGTGCCGCATGGCACGTTTGAAAACGCCGTTGTTGGCGATGACGATTTCGTAAAGCGGAGCAGTAATGGGTTGGTCTGAAGAGCGCAAAAATTTACGTTCAACCAGTTGCGGTATTGTCATAGTTTTAGAAAAATATTGGAAATTTGGAAGTTTTTGTTTGACTAGCGGACGGATTCCCAGAGTTCTGCGACTGTATGCTCGGTTTTAATTAAAGCTTTTTTCGGAAAGGTTTTTTTACCGTTCAATTCAAGCCATAATTTTCGGGCATCTTTTTTATGCGTGAGGCAACGGTTTTGACTTTGATGATTATTAAACGGACTGTCGAATATCATTCTCCAGACACTTTCGACAGTCTCAAGCCGACATTCGGGAGCTAAGTTGCTCCCAAAACAAATGCTGCCCGAATTGTCCAGATTCGGAAACGGTGCCGGGCAGATCTTTGATTCTTGGGTCACAATTTTGTCAAGCGTAGCCCACAAATAATATCTTTGTCCGATACCGACTAAAAGTAGAGTCGGGAGCGGAACTTCGAGTTCAAGAATTGTCTCTGCCGTGTCTGTTACTTCAACTTCGCGCTCACCGGAAGGACGTGGATCGGAAATGAGAATTTTCTGCTGTCCGGCTGGCAAAACGCTTAAAATCTTATTGGTTTTCTTGGCTAAAAGCGCAAAACGAAGGACGTTTCTATAAATCCACCCCGAATCGAAAACATCTTTCACCGCAAAAGCCTTGGCGATTTGCGAAGGAGTTAAAAACTTTTTTTTTGCCACCTTACCTGCCCGGTAGCTAAGCTGATAATGCCCTTCAAGAAAGAAAAGGGCGGCTTTTGCATCCGGTGGAACTTTGAGAAAATTGTTGGTTTCAATTTGACTCATAATTAAATAAAACTAACTTCAAATAGTTAAAACAGGTTGGGCAGTCTCCTCTAAACCTGCCAAAATATTTATCAGCAAGCCTGAACTGTCTTCGCAGTTGTCCGCCGCTTCTTTTCTTCGATTTTTTGAAGGCAGATACCCGGTATTCCAGAGCGAAATGAGTTCTTTGAAAGTTTTCCGAGCATTTCGTTCAATGTCTTCATCAAGGCTGTCCATACTTTCAAAATATGCTTGCACCGCTTTGTATTCGGTTTTTAGTTTTTCGAGATTTTCTTGAGTCCATTCAAACAACTCCATTGGTTGACAACAGGTTGTATCAATAAACGGATTCCCAGTGTCGTGATAAATGAACTCGATGAGGTGCAGAAAACGCTGAATCTTCGGATTATCGCGTTGCTTTTCAAGTGCTTGATAAGGCGGATTTTCGTGATTAATTGGCGGCAAATCTTCCAATTGAAGATTGAAACTCGAAAGAATTTCGTTCCAATCCCAATCGTAAATGCCACCGCCACGCCACAAAAAGGCGGCAACGGCAAATCTCAGACACGGACGAAATTCTTCCCATTCAAATTCACCGCAGCATAAATCAAGATTAACCCCTTCAATTGGAATATGGTCAAAACGATAATCCAACCAATCAAGCCAGGTGCAAAACGGAAAATAGTTTTTGCTAACGAGGCTGATAAACTCAAACTCGCGCTCGGTGTGATATTCGTTGTCACCAATTTTCGTAAAACTCGCTGAAGATGTCCGCCACTCGTTTGGAAACAACCGGCGATAAAGGGCGTAAATCTTTTCCCGCTCAAGTTCCGAGGCGACGTAATGTATTGCCTCCGAAAGTGAGTTACATTCGGCTTTCCAATTTAAGTAAGCGACGGTTTTGGCGAGATTTCCGCGAAAATTACTGCCAGTTTCGCTTAAATTGATTCGTCTCTGACGGTTCTCTTTAATTAACCGACGGACAATATGCGGAAGCAATCTGTCGGATTTCGCTTTCAGAGTTTTAGTGTTGACCTTTGCCATTTTTATTAGAACCCGATTGGAATTTCAACACCTTGAAAACCATCCTCAATCTCTGCCAAATCCTGAAACTGCTTTTTCATTGCCTTGCCGTCCGTCTCAGTTTGCCGAAGATAGTTATTAATCTGCTCAATGTCCGTCACAGACATCCGTTCCGCCGTTTCCCCCCGTAAATAAAGGCTTTCGGCAAGCTCGTAAATCTGATTAGCGGTTTCGGGGGCGTTAATCAGGCGACGCAAAGTAATGTTATTGGTGTTTAAAGAACGGCGTTCATTTTGTCTTTTCGTTTTCATCTCCTCGATTGTCCGCCGCTTTTTCCTTTATGTTCGGCTTTTTTGACAATCGAAACGATCATTTGTCCGGACATCAGCGTTTCGCGTGAAATTTGAGCGTTTTTGATTGACGGGTAATACGGTGACAATGCCGCTTTGAGTAAACCATCATCAGCGGCAAGTGAACCTGCGAGCGGGATTTCCTGCCCTTCAATTTTGATGATTGCCGTCTCCGCTACCATGTCTGCGGTTTGTTGTTGAACCGTTTCCCCATTACTGACGGATTGTTCTGATGTAGGAGCAGTTTCCGGGGAGACATTTGTTTCGCTGGAGTTGTTCTCGTTTTCCTTAGTTAAGTTTTCGTTCATAAATTTTCGTTTTTTCCTCTTTTCAGAAGAGACTCAGTTGGACATTATTGGTGGCAGCAGCAGGTTGAGAAACGACTTCAACGGGTGCAATAGGGACTGTCTCATTGGCTTTTTCCGTTTCTCCGGCTTGCCCGATGTTTCCGTTTGTGGTCGCATTTGTATCTTGCGATTGCTGTCCACCGCTTGATTTTTCTGCATTCACGGCACTTGTTTCGCGTTGTTTCGGTGCAGATGAAGAGTTCTTCGCCGTTTTATTTTTGGCGGCGCGGAGTTGCTCAATATATTTGACCGGTAATGTTTGTCTGAATCTTTCCAGTTTATCCTTGACCAGATTGGCAATTTCCTCTAAATCTTCGCCATCATTGATTTCGAGAAATTCAATCTCCGGCGGCAGATTATGCGAAACGGCACTGACAATCACTTTGCGCCCATTATCGCTGCCGGAATTTGCGAGTAATACCAAATTCAAACTGACCGTGCATTTACCGAACTCAAACGGCTCTTTTGCCTCCGCCGCTTTGGTGAGTGTGTTTACCGGATTTGCAGAAGGAGGGTGTTGGCTGGGAGCGGTTGCGACTGACGCGGGAGGCTTGACCGCCTCAATCTTTTCGGCTGTGGTTTCCACTTTTTCCGGCAATTGACTCACCTCCAAAATAGGGGTTTCAACTACAACTACAATTGTTTGATTTTCCGGCTTGACGCTTTCGGAATTAGTTTTGGGTTCGGATTGAACGACCGTCTGTCCAGTTGCCTCAGAGGTAATAGTCGAAACTACCGTTTCACCAATAGTTGGCTCGTCGAATGACGATTCAGTTTTGACGATCCCCAAAAACTCATCTCTTTTTTCCGGACTTTCGGATGATTGTTCCGGCTCTGGCGAGTTCTCCTCAGTGGTGATTTTGTGAGTAACACTCGGTTCTGAATTGAATGACTGAATTACTAAATCAGCAGTAGAAGCGGAAACATCGGGTTTTAATTCACGAAATCGTTCGGTAAAATTTTCGACAAAGATTTGCTGAAGCTTGCGGCGCTCAGTTTCGCGGGTCACATACTCGGCTTTTTGCCACAAATTATTCGCCAGACTTTCTAGTGACTGTGCGTTTAAGTTTTCCTTGACCACGCTTCCGGTATGCTCGGCTAAACGACGGGCGGTGAATTTCAACGATTCAAGGCTTCCGTCGTTTTCAAGAGTTAAGAACGAACCTGCCTGTAATGTCTTCATATTTTTCAAAAATCCTCCAATTTCAAGTTTTTACCAACCGCTTTCTTTTTTTATTTTCCTAAAATGAACATATATTACTGAATGTTTGTTCATTAATCGTTGCTATTCATTATTTTATGAACATTTGACTATTTGTGAACATATAAAGTAAAATGTATTGGTGAAACTGTTGATTTAGGATAACAATTTATGGTTAAGGAAGATTTATTTGCAAAAGCGGCAGAATCGCTGAAATTAGTTACAGGAATTAAGGCTGAAAAAGTAAAGTCTAAGCCTCGCGGGATTTCTGAAATTGATGGACAAGTCAATCTTCGCGCTCCTCAAGTGGCGACGGAATTTTTATTAAATCTCAACCTCAAAAGAAATCTTACTAACGCGGCGTTGGGAAATCTGATTGTCACGAACGGAAAACAATTGCCGAAAACCGTTTTAGTTGCCGACTATCTGACGCCGGAACAGGCGGAAAAACTTCGCCAAAACAATATTCCATTTTTTGATACTGCGGGAAATGCTTATTTCAATGAGCCGGGGCTTTTCGTGTTGGTCACGGGCAAAAAAGCGAAAAGCGAAAAGGAAAAACCGCTTCGCCTTTTTCGTCCCGTCAGTCTCAAAGTGCTTTTTGTGATTTTAGGATACCCGGAATATCTAAACAAAGATTATCGGACGATTGCCGACCGAGCGGGAGTTTCCTTGGGGGCGGTCAGCGAAACTTTTAAGGATTTGCGCCGAAATCGTTATCTGCTGCTTCCCGGCAAAAATGAGAGAAGATTAACCCGCACGGCGGAATTGTTGAAAAAATGGGTGGAAGCATATATTAATAAAACGCGGATTGATTTGCGCGTGGGGCGTTTCCGCACCGATAAATTTCAGGGAAAATGGTGGGAAACAGTTGAAATCACGGAGTATGGCGCGGTTTGGGGCGGAGAAGTTGCCGCCGAAAAACTAACCAATCATCTGAACCCGGAAATAGTGACTATTTACGCCGATTCGCCGATTCCGCAGTTTCAGGCGCGGTTCGGATTACGCCGCGACGACAACGGAAATATTGAGATCATCGAAAAATTTTGGCAAATGTCTGAGACAAGCGAAACCCTGCATCCTTTGATTGTTTACGCCGATTTGGTTGCGACGGGCGATGAAAGAAATCTGGAAACGGCGCGGATAATTTATGAAAATGAAATTGCTCGACTTACGGGAGAAACTGCCCGCTAACTTTATCGAAATGTTGCGGGCAATTTCTTCGATTTCGCAAGAATTGGGGATTTCGTGCTTTGTGATTGGCGCGACTGCCCGCGATTTGATTTTGAGTTATGGTTACAACATCAAAACGAACAGGGCGACTAAAGACGTTGACATCGGTGTTGCCGTGCCTGATTGGAGTAGCTATGAGCAATTAAGAAAAGCCTTTCTGCAAAGCGGAAATTTTATCGAAACACGAATCGAGCAGCGACTGATCTGGAATACAGAGGTCAAAATTGTTTTGGACATTGTGCCGTTTGGAGAAATCGAATCGCCAAAGGGACAAGTTGCCTTCCCGCCCGATGGCGCGTTTGTGATGACCACGCATGGCTTTAGCGAAGCGGAAAAGCACACTATCGAAGTTATCCTCACCGACGATTTAACTGTCAAGGTCGTTTCGCTTGCCGGATTGGGACTTTTGAAGCTTGTTTCCTGGGTTGATCGCCATATGAGCGCGAGCGTGACGCGCAAGACCTGTGGTTTGTCATGAAAAATTATCTCGATGCCGGAAACGAAGAAAGACTCTTTGCCGAAAACAACCCGCATCTTGATTTACTTGAAAATTTTGATGTGGAACTGACCGGAGCCAGACTTTTCGGCAGGGATGTTGCCGAACTTCTCAACGATGAAACCAGAAGAATACTCCAAAAGGCTTTGTCGGAAGACGATATGAACGGCGGAATCTATCAACTGACGGCGATAATCAGTCGATTTACGCAACAACTCGAACCGGATGACGAAAGCATCATAACCGTCTGGCGCATTTTCCGAGAAGAGTTGCTTCGTTGAAGATTCAGTTTTACAAAGAGCAAAAACTTCTGAAAAACTCGCTTGAATTGCCCGATAATTGCATCATATCCGGCAAATATGCAGGTAAACTCTCCACCCGTAGCAATTGGTAATGTCTGCATATTTTTTCTAAATCCTTCGATTTCACGTTCTTTACTAACTGCTTTCTTTTTCATCTTTTCATAACGAAAAACCATTATTTCGGTTCATCTTTTTGCTCCGTTCCGTGTAAAATAGGTAATTAATCCGCGTATCACCTAAAAGCGTTTTACCGGATTTTTTACAAATGCCTGAACAACAGAACATTGAATACAAACAGAGTTGGCACGACGATTATTTAAAATGGGTGTGCGGTTTCGCCAACGCGCACGGCGGAACGATTTACGTTGGCAAAGACGACGATAGCAAGACGGTGGGCGTAGCGGACTACAAAAAACTGATGGACGATTTGCCGAATAAGATTCGTGATGTCTTGGGTATTATGGCGGAGGTCAATCTGCATGAAGAAAACGGTGTGTATTTTATCGAAATCATTACCCCGCCATATTCGGTTCCGATTTCTTTGCGCGGCAATTATTATTATCGGAGTGGTTCGACCAAACAGGAATTAAAGGGCAATGCACTGATGGAATTTCTGTTACGGAAACCCGGCAAAACCTGGGATGATGTCGTTGAACCGCGTGCTACGCTCGCTGATGTTGATGAAAAAACTATCGAACAATTTAAGACTGATGCAGGCAGAGCCGGACGCTTACCCGATGACGGAGAGTTGCCGCTTGCCGAATTCCTAGACAAATTGCGTCTGACTGAAAACGGACAATTAAAACGGGCGGCACTTGTCCTTTTCGGCAAAGACCCGGCGCGTTTTTATCCGAATCAAATCGTCAAAATCGGACGCTTTGGCGGAAAGGACGACGATTTAATGTTTCAGGAAGTTGTCGAAGGAAATTTACTTCATCTTTTGAGCCAAACCGTTGCCGAGCTTAATCGCAAATTCTTTATCAAACCGATTCATTTTGAAGGTCTGCACCGCATCGAAAAAGACGAATATCCGGTGGCGGCGGTCAGAGAAATTTTGCTCAATGCGCTCGTTCACCGCGATTATATGAGCAGTTTTATTCAAGTCAGAATTTATGACGATAAATTCTGGGTTTGGAATTCGGGAAAGTTGCCCGAAAACATCAGCCTCGAATCTTTGCGTGGCGTTCATTCATCGCACCCGCGCAATCCTTTAATTGCTGATGTCTGTTTTAAAGGCGGTTATATTGATTCGTGGGGACGCGGCACTTTGAAAATTATCAACTCTTGCCTTGAAGCAGGACTGCCCGAACCTAAAATTGCCGAAGAATTCGGCGGTATTCTGGTTGAAATTTTTAAAAATCGTTTTACGCTTGAGCAATTGAAAAAAGCAGGCTTGAATGAAAGACAAATCAAAGCAGTTTTATATGTAGTGGAAACCGGCAGCATCACAAATTCACAGTATCAAAAATTATCCGAAGTAGCGAGAATTACCGCGACCCGTGATTTAAGGGAACTGGTCGAAAAAGGTGTTTTGATTTCCTCTGGCACAAAAGGAGCAGGATCGAACTACCGACTGGCGATTGCATCATAATTGCATCAATCGCATCATAGTTGCATCATAGTTGCATCATCATAATTTTATATATTGAAGGTAAAATATTGTTTATGAATGAGTTATTTGAAAACTCTGCAACTAATAATTAAAATCTTTTGCTTCATTAAATACATAGTCAAACTCTTTTTCCAGTTCATTCCATCTTTGGACGTCGGCTTCTTCATCAAATGGTAGTTCGCCCAACTCTTCCTCAAAAGCTACCCCATCTTTTTCCTTGATAATTGCTTCGATTTCTCTGAGGCGTTCATCCTGCTGACGATCTTCTTCCGTATCTTGATACGGCGCATATCTATTTGGTGCGACCAAATTAGTGTGATTGTCGTTAATTTCGGGGAAAAAGTCTGG
>JANOEF010000522.1:0-4239 GCA_031413075.1 Acidobacteriota bacterium
CCCGGTACGCCTGCGATCTATCCAGGCCCCGGAACGTTTACCTTCCCGAGCATAAGGATCAAAATACCAAAGGCCGATATGTTTGCCGGTCTGGCGGTTTTTTACTTCCCAAACTTTAATATCCGGATGATAAACCGGAACTCCGCTGACTGCTGTAAAACTGAAACCAAATAGTTCCCCGGCCACATAAAACATTCCTTCGCGCAGTTTGTCCAACTGAAGATACGGCTTGACCTCGTTTTGGTCTAAATCGTATTTTTCTTTTCGGACTTTTTCCATATAAAAACGATAATCCCACGGCTCAATCGTTATTTTTGCCCCTTCTTTATTGGCGAGCGCCTGCATATCTGCTACTTCTTCCCTGACCCGGGAGACAGCCGGTTTCCAAACTCCTTCCATCAGTTTCATCGCATTTTCAGGCGTTTTTGCCATCGCAACCGCCAAGCGAAAATGTGCGTGAGTTGCATAACCCAGCAATTTAGCGCGTTCGACGCGTAACCGTAAAATTTCGGGGATAATCGTATTATTGTCGTTAGCATCGCCGTTATCGCCGCGGTTGATGAACATTTTCCAGACCTTTTCGCGCATATCCCGTTTTTCGGCATAGGTTAAAAAAGGATCAACCGAGGAACGGGTATTGGCGATGATCCATTTTCCCGCTACTTTGCGGGAGGCGGCCTGTGCGGCGGCGGCATCTTTTAATGATTGGGGCAATCCCTGCAAATCCGCTTCGTTTTCCAAGACCAGAAACTTGCTTTCATCCGCCAGTAAGTTCTGGCTGAACTGGTTAAAAAGTGTAGCCAGTCTTTGGTTGATCTCTCCCATTCTCACTTTCTCTGCGGCTCCAAGTTTGGCGCCTCCACGAACAAAATTTGTGTAATAGTCTTCGACCAAACGCTTTTGCTCAGGATTTAATTTGGACTTATTCCGTGTGGCATAAACGGCTTCAATTCGTTTGAAAAGCTTTTCATTTTGGGAAATTTTGTCATTCAGCTCGGCAAATTTCGGTCCCATTTCACGCGAAACTTTCGCGAATTCCGGACTGTTCATATTGCTCTGCCAAATGAAATAAATGATTGAAACGCGATTGAGCATTTCGCCTGCCCGTTCCATCTGAGCGATAGTATTTTCGAAATTCGGGGCCGCCGGATCATTGGCAATCTTGTCAATTTCGGCCAAATCTTCGCTCATCGCGGTTTCTAACGCGGGCTTAAAATACTCAATCTTAACTCTGTCAAAAGGCGGGATCCCACCATAATTGCCGGTCCAGACCGGCGTTAGCGGATTTGTATCATTTAATTCAATCATAATCTCATGTTCCGATGCTCGATTTTCAATAGTCGAAAAGAGAGTCATCATCCCGGCAAATATAAAAACAAATGTCAAAAAATTACAGCGCATACAAATTGGCTCCTTTAAGATTTACAAAATTACGTTTGGGAAAACAATAATTTGATAATACCAAGGGTTCTCTCACCAGGCTAGAGCGGTTGATATAATTCAAGCCCAGTTTTCCCCTTTTTTATATTTTTTGATTTATTTTTGTAATTCGGCAATTTCAGCCAAATCTTTCGGCGGAATCATCCATAATCTACCGTCCGATTCCAAAGCATCGCGCATTGTTTTGGGTAAATCCGCATATTTATCAATTCGATACGAAGTGAGTTGAAAAACGCTGTCGCCCCCGCCGAAGAATTTTGGTAAATCACCGCGCCGATTCCAGGTTAATTGGTAACGGGGGGCGCCTTTTGCAGTTTTTGGCTGAATGAAAAAATCATAATTTTCAAAGGCTTTAGAGCCGGGAAAATTAAGAAAAAGCGGAGCCGAAAAAATAGTTAATCCGTTTAATCGGCGGGCGATCATCTCACTCCCGCCTTCGATTTTTTGAACTCGCGGAGTTTTTCCCTGCACTACCGATGTGACAATTCTGTCTCCTTTTAATTCATAAGAAATTTGTTGATACGGATAAGCAATCGGTTCGACTTTCATCCCATTCACTTCGCGCAATATTTCGTTGGTTTTGAAGTCCCGGTAAAAGAATATCTTGCGCGAAAGTTGTAATGCTGTGGAGGCACTCGACTCAGATTTAACGTAGCGGGCGGTGTCTATTCCTTCAACTTTGGCGACCAATTTTCCGCTCGGATATTCATATATTTCGCCGATGCAATACCAATATACCGGCTCCCCGGTTCCAATGCGCATAACGGTAAATTGTTTGAATAAATCTGGATTGAAGCCCTGTGCAAACAGGCTTTGGGTCAAAATTAAGGTTACTGCTATAAGCAATAGTTTGTTTTTCATTCTTTCATTCCCCGTGTTTTGAAATAAAAAATTGCCATCACAATTCCGAAAAATCCATCATAAAGTATCGCTGCAATTATCGCCGGTTTCGCGTAATTTAGCGACAATAGATAGATCCAACTAAACATAATAAACAACTTGCCAACGGCACCAACCAGGGCTAGCGCCCGATTGCGGATCGGCTCTTTCCCCAGAAACCAATAACCAACGCCCAACATCAGCACAAACGCCCACAGATTATAGTGATAAAATCTGAGCATCGTACCGGTTTCGGTTTCGTTATAGAACATTTCAAGATGTGTTGACATCGAAGCCATCGCCAAAATTGCGCCAATAATATTACCGACGGCCGTGATTTTGAAACAGGTTTTGTAGAAATTCAGGTTCATAAATTTAATTTTTGAAGTCAACTTTTGGCTTACTAAATCATTGAGAAGACGTACCCTACCGGTTGGAATGGAAACTTAAACTTCTTCCCAAGATGCGTCCGAAACTCAAAGCCGGGGTGACCAGCATTCCGCTGCAAAAAGCGTTTCCGGTGGTGGCGCCCGCACCGATAATTTCACCAATGGCGTACAAATTAGGAATTGGCTGGTCGGTTTTATCAATCACTTGAAAATTATCGTTAATGGCCAAACCGCCAAACGAAATCAAAGAAGCAGCATACGTCAGTAAGGCATAAAATGGCGGTTGCTTAATGGAATTTTCCAAATGCTTGCGTCTAAATTGTTTATCTTGTTGATTTGCAACTGATTCGTTAAATTCGGCAACTGTTTTAGCTAAGCTTTCGCCATCAATTCCGATTAAATTTGCTAAATCTTCAATCGAATCTGCACACCACAAAAATTTGCCGTTTTTAGCCTCCTGACGTAATTGGTGAGCAGTAAACTTCGGCAAGATTTGCATTTCGCCGTTGAAAGCATTTTCGTCAAAGATTGCCCAAAACTTTTCGCCTGTTTGCTTTTCTAAACTTCTTTCTCGCAAGTCTGCGTCAGGCTCATTTTCATCCATAAAGCGTTTGCCTTCTGCATTTACATAAATCTCTCGGGGGGGGGCGATAAACTGCAGTAAAAACAAAAGCCCAATGCGTCCAGAAATCTGCCCGGTGGGTAAGTGGTTCAATTTCAACCCCGCCCAGACTCGAAAGATGTTTGTCGGTATTCCAGATATGACCGCCGATATGTTCGGTAATTTCAATCGCTTCGCCGTCCGAATCGAGCGATGCAGCTGTTATTAAACGAGGTCTTTCCGGATGCAGTTTAGCAAAATACTTCGGGTTTCCGGCATACCCGCCAGTCGCTAAAACTGTGTTTTCTGCAGTGATTTTTTTGCCGTTTGCAGTGACTCCGACCACTTTTTCATTTTCGCTTAAAATTGATTCAAGTTTATGATTCAAATAGACTTCGATCTTTCCAAATGCAACTTGTTTTTCCCATAACGGCAACATTGTTTCAAAAATTGAAATGCCCGCTTCTTTACCGCAATGTGTTCGAGGTTTTTCATATGGAACGTGTCCAAAAATTATTCTGGGTGAATCGTCAGCGTATTCGAATCCGTTTACTTCGAGCCAATCGAGTGTTTTTGGAGCTTCATCCGTAGCGATTTTAACCAGATTCGCGTTTGCCGTATTTTTGGACAGTTTTATGACGGCTTGATAGTGTTCTTCGGGTGAATCTTCAATTCCAAATGACTTTTGCCGATTTGTCCCGCCGGCACTCAGATGCCCTCCTGTGATGTGGAGGGTTCCGCCAACTCTATCGGTTTTTTCGATAACTAAGACCTTTGCGCCATTTTCAGCCGCCGTTATTGCACAAGCCATCCCGGCGGTGCCAGCCCCAATTATTAAAATGTCATAATTCATAAAATTAATTGGGGATTGGAGTAGCTGAAGTTGTCAAATCCACCGATACTGACAAACCAGCTTACTCATCTTCCGGC
>JANOEF010000523.1:0-2433 GCA_031413075.1 Acidobacteriota bacterium
CACGAATTTTATTTATTAGAAATTGTCAAAACAGTTTCAATTTCAGCTTAACCCTAAATTTCTTTGACAAAATAACTAAGACCAAATATTATTACCCAAAATAACTCACGAGGTTTATTGATGTTAGAACATTTAACCTGGATACTTCCGGCACTCAAAGAGGCATACAGAGGTCGTGATGATGCAAAAGAGGCTTGGAGCAAAATTTTTGGTAAAAGACGTTTTGTTTTTACAGGTTTAAGTGGTGTTGGGAAAAGCGTTCTTTGTGATTTTTTGACTGGAAAAGGCTTTGAGCAAGGCTATCTACCGCCACAACCTTCACAATCAGTTGAAAAAGGAAAACTTTCCAAAACTTTGAAAAAAGACAAGCCACGAATAGCAATTTCCGTTTTACCCGGACAAGATGATTTTCCGCGTCTGCAAGGTTTGGACGAAATATTTCTCGGTAAAAAAGGCGTTGACGGCGTGATTCACGTTGTTTCAAACGGATTTATTGATGAAAGAAGTTCGGTCACGCGAGAATTTCTAATTAAAGAAAACAGGTTGCAAACTATTCAGCAGTTTCGGCAATATCAACTCAAAAAAGAACTTGCAGATTTGGACGCGACTTGTGAAATTATTCGAAAATCAATTCATAAACATCAAAAGCCAAAATGGTTGTTGGTTGCAGTTACAAAAGCTGATTTGTTTTATGATAAACTTGAAGTAGCGCGGGTCTATTACTCGCCAAATGGCAAAAGCAAATTTGCCAAACGCTTGAAAGAATTACAAATACAAGTTGGAACAGACAATTTTCGTTGGGAAACTGTCCCCGTCTGTGCTTGGCTAGACGATTTTGAATGGAACAACGAAAAGCAACCAAGCGTATTGAAAGTTGATGAACGCGACCATTTCATCGCCACCTTTGCCGCCGAAATGGCAAATTACAACAAGTAAAAATATGGCTACGGCAGAAACAAACATTCAAAGCAAAATCCGAACAGGTAAAAAAGTTGCTAAAAGTGAAAATTTAGAAACCAGAACGAATATTTTGGATGAAAAAATTGATGCCGAACAAATCAAATTGAGTGGTGAAGAAGATTTGGAAAGCCTTTTGAAACTTGCAGAGAATTTGAAAGAGAAGATTGAAAACCCTCAAAACTTGATTAAAATAATTAGATTAACTCAAATTTTGTATCTTATCTTTCCTTTTTTATTTATTAATTTTTATGGATTTATTAATGATGATTTTAGTTCAAATCCAAACAGTATAAACATCCGAACCCTAGCATTTATATTATCAATATTAATTATATTGTTAGGGGGATTTTATACCCGAACATTGAGACATCGTGTTTTGCCAGACAAACTCGCCCTCAAAGAAGTACTCCAACTTTTACGCGAAGTTCACGGGACAATTGCCGAAAGAGCGGATTGGTCAATTTTGAAACGGGCGGAGTTTCGCATTAGACTTTCGCGGTTTGACCTTTCAGAGAAAAAAGAATCGGTGTTCAATTTCTTCTCCTAATCAGCATACAAAACTTGCCGATTGAGCGCCTTTGATTCGTTTGACAGGAAAAATAAAACGACTCGTGCAAGGTCGTCATTATTATTTGTCGTAAAAAGTTCGTGTTCCATCACCGATGTCTTTAGTTTGGTTACCACGCAATTTTGCCTGAAATGCGATGGCAGATTTTCGACAAAATAAATTTGCTGATTTTCAGAAATGACATTCGCAATCAAAGCTTTCGGGCGAAATTCCATCAGGCGCACACTCTCCCGGGTAATTGTTTCAATGTGAAATGTCGAATCATCGTCCTTTTTCACACAATTAACTAATAAATCAAGCCGACCGAATAAACTATCAACTTCGTCAATCAAAGTTTTGGCATCAGTAAATTCAAACGAACTGGCCAACGTGCCGAGAGACTGCAACTCGTTCAAGGCGGACTTGTTTTCGTCAGAAGCCATGTGATATGAACAAATTACATAACAGCCTTGCAAAGCTAATTGCAACGCAATGGCGCGTCCAACGCCTTCTGAACCGTTGATAATGAGTGCGACTTTTTCAGCAAATCCATGAATACTTGGTGCAGGCATTAATTAAATGTAGAATGCAAAATGTAAAATGTAAAATCAAATGGCAAAACAACCTGCAACAATTTACGTCTGCCAAAACTGCGGACGACAAGAGAGAAAATGGTCGGGGCGATGCGCTGATTGCGGCGAGTATAGTTCGTTTGTCGAAGAAAAATTTCGTCCGACTGCGCCGGCTAAAGGCATCAATTCCCCTAACTCAGCCTTTTTCCGCGAAGTAAAACCGCTCAAATTTAGCGAAATCGAATCGCAGGAATCATCTCGGACCAGCTCCGGAATTGATGAATTTGATCGCGTTCTGGGTGGCGGCATCGTGCCGGGATCACTCGTTCTGATTGGCGGAAGTCCGGGAATTGG
>JANOEF010000524.1:0-8522 GCA_031413075.1 Acidobacteriota bacterium
CTAAGCACCAATGCACATTGTCCATTGTTAGTTGGGCCTTGATGCTTAGATTAATTATTCTTCTGACGGGACAAGTAATTTTAGGTCGTCGCCGATTGAATCATTTACGATTTTTATTCTGACTTTACCGCGTACAAATGCCCGGCGCTGAACCTCGTCGCTAAAAATATTTTTGCTGATCCCAAAGATTCTGGGCGGCGCGACATTGGCCAAAACTAAAAACGAACTGCTCCCCAAAATCACTATCAAAAACAATCCGATCGTGGTCTTTGAAGGTTTTGAACGAACCAGCCAGACGCCCCCAAAAACTAAGGCTAATGATAAAAACGTTCCGGCGATTACTGTTTGAACCGAACCCAAATTTGGTTTGGCTTCGACAACTGCGATTGAATTATCCGAGTTCTCGGCTTCATCAAGCGCCGCCCGAAGCCTTTTCGCCGAACTTTTTTTGATAACCAGGGTCGGCTCGTCAACTTCTGAGGTAACATCAATAAACATCTCCATCTGTTTCCCCTTCGGGAGAGGTTTTGGGGTTGGTGCGTCCGGCAGGCGAATATCGGCCAGGGCGATGATGGATAAAATTGCAGTGAGGGCAAACAAACTGAAAAGTCTTTTCATAAATTTTCTCCGTTTTCAAAATTTGTGTTGATTATAGCAATTTTATTAATTTTGAACGATGACTTTTTATAGATTTACGATAAACTTGTGAAAGGGGAAAAGTGAAAAAGTGAAAGTGTGAAAAAGGCGATTTCTAATGTCTGAGGCTTTTTCATATCCGAAAAGAATGCAAATATAAGCTTTTTCACCTTAAACACTTTGTAAAACACAAACTGTTTCACCTTTCCACATTTCAGCTTTTCTACTTTTTTAAAACTATGAGACCACAACTAAAAAAATTTATGGAAGCGATCGGAACAGACGCGATTGCGATTATTCCGGCGGCGCACGAAGTTACCCGAAGCTACGATACTGAATTTAAGTTTCGCCAGGACAATGATTTTCTTTATCTAACCGGCTTTCCGGAGCCCGATGCGATTGCGGTCATCGCCCCGTCGAGCAAGAAAAATCCCTACACGCTTTTTGTCCGACCGAGTGATCCGGAGATGGAAACCTGGTTTGGCCGCCGCGAAGGCGTCGAAGGCGCAAAGAAAAACTACGGAGCCGACAAAACTCTTTCAATCGAAAAATTTGCCAAAGAATTTTCCAAATTGCTTGACGGTCACGACCAACTTTATTATCGTTTCGGACTGGATAAAGCTTTGGATCAAATGATTTTAGGCTATCTTTCGACTCAACGGCAGCGACGGCTGAAAACCGCTTACCCGCCGCATACAATTGTTGATCCGACTCTTTTAATCGGCGAAATGCGTCTGCATAAAACGCCCGAAGAAGTCGCGCTGATGCAGAAAGCCGGCGATATTGCGGCCGAAGCCCACGTTTTGGCCATGCAAAACTGCCGGGCCGGAATGAACGAATCTCAAATCGAATCAATCATCGAACATCATTTCCGAATGAGCGGAGCCGGCGGCGCGGCTTATAATTCGATCATCGGCGGTGGCGAAAATGCGACGATTTTGCATTATGTCGAAAATAACCGACCACTTAAAGACGGCGATTTATTGCTGGTTGACGCAGGTTGCGAATATCAAGGCTACGCCTCCGACATCACCCGTACATTTCCCGTCAACGGCAAATTTACCGAAGCTCAGCGTGATATTTATGATGTCGTACTCGAAGTCCAAATCGCCTGTTGTGAAGCCACCAAGGTCGGCACCACCGTCAAACAACGCCAGGATCTGTCCATCGAACTCTTGACCGAAGGAATGAAAAAAATCGGTTTACTGAAAGGCAAAACCAAAGATTTAATCAAGAAAAAAGGCTATTTCAAATATTATATGCACGGTGTCGGGCATTATTTGGGACTCGATGTTCATGATGCCGGACGCTATTTCACCGATCAGAAAGCCAAAAATTCACGCCCCTTTGAAGCCGGAATGGTCTTAACGGTCGAACCCGGCATTTATGTTCCGCCCGACGATAAATCCGCTCCGGCCAAATATCGCGGAATCGGCGTCCGAATCGAAGATGATGTTTTGGTGACCGAAAGCGGAAATGTCAATTTAACTGCCAAAGTGCCAAAACACGCCGAGGAGATCGAGGAAATAATGGCTAAGGCTAAAAAGTGATTTTACTCTATGAAATATAATGATTTAGACCTCACCAATTGGAAAGATTGCGGAATAGAAACCGATTCGCTTTGGTTGATAAAAGAACGTGACAAAAGCGGAAAACACGAGAATATCTATCACGGAAATTTTGTTCCGCAAATTCCAAATCAGTTAATCAGACGCTACACAAAAAAGGGAGAAACCGTTTTTGAACCTTTTATGGGAAGTGGCACAACTCTTTTTGAGTGCGAAAAATTGGGTAGAAAATATATCGGATTTGACATCAATGCGGAAATTGTAGATTGGGTTGGAAAGAAAGCAAATAATAGCGAAAACTTATTTATTAAACATTGTAATTCGTTAGATTCGCAACAAATTAGCGATAATTTTAATGATGCTTTTCAGCAACTTCAAACAAAAAATGTGCAATTTATTTTGATGCACCCGCCATATTTGGATATTGTAAAGTTTACCAATAATGAAAGCGATTTATCGCAAATTTCTAACTTGAAAGAATTCATTAGTAAATTTAGAAACATCTGTGAAAATTCGCTTAAATATCTTGAGAAAGAACGTTACTTTGCAATTGTCATTGGAGATGTTTATAAAAATAGCGAAGTTTTGCCTTTGGCTTTTTATTGTATGGATATGATAAAACGAAGTTTTAAGGTAAAGTTGAAAGGCACAATTATCAAAAACATCGAAGGCAATCGCGGAAAAATCGGACAAAGTGGAATCTGGAAATATAAAGCTTTGAATAGCGATTATTTCATTTTCAAACACGAATATATTTTTGAAAGTGGAGACTCTGATGAAAAATGAAACTATAAAAGAGGTTAGAAGAAATCAAATTAGAGCAGACATAAAAAGAGAAATAAAAAGCAAACGATGTGTTCTTTTAGGAACGACTAATCCCGAAGCTGACCATAAGAATGGTAGAAAAGATAATCCTCGTGTGTTGAATCCTAAAACACAACTTTTAGTTGATTTCCAACCATTAAGCAAAGCTGCCAAAAATGCCAAAAGACAGATATGCAAAGAATGTAAAGAAACTGACATTCGTTATGACGCAAAGACCTTAGGCTTTCCAATTTCATTTGCAGAAGGCACATCACAATATGAAAAATGTTTGGGTTGTCTTGGTTGTTATTGGTATGACCCAGTTGAATTTATGAAAAAATTACAATAGAGTCGCGCGAATTGAGCTATCTATAAATATAAAGAAATGTCAGAAAATATTACATATTCAGAAGCCATTGAAAAAGTAATGCAGCGTAATGGTTATTTTGCACCTCTAAAACTTCTCTACAAAGAAATTTGGAACTACAAAGATAAATCAAAAATCGTTGGTAAAACACCTGATTTTACGATTCAGGAAAGAGTTCAAAGAGACCCAAGATTTACAAGAATAGCAAAAGGCGTTTATGCACTTACAGAATTTCTGGAACAAGTAGAAAAAGAAGATTTAGGCTTTTTTACGTTTGAAAAAAATGAAGTTGTTTTCAAAAAAACGAAGAATATTGTAGAAACCAAAAAATTTAAAAAGACAGAAACAGTTGTCAATCAAAAAGTGAGAATTGGACAATCATATTTTCGAGCAAACCTTTTATCTGAAATGAAAAGTTGTCCAATTACAGGAATTGACGATAAAAGGCTTTTGATCGCAAGCCATATAAAACCTTGGGTTCATAGTAATAACGAAGAAAGAGTAAATACAAAAAACGGAATATTACTTTCGCCACTATTTGATAAATTATTCGACAAAAGTATTGGATTAATAACATTTACGATAGAAAAGAGAATTTTAATATCAAACAAAATTTCACAGGAAAATATTTCAAGATTAAATATTTTCAATAGCCAGTTAATTGAAAATTTAGATGTAAATGGGCGAGAAGAATTTCTTGAGTATCATCGGAATTATATTTTTCAAGGATGAAGGTTTTTATATTGACTAATCTTGTAAGCCATGATAAATACATGACTTATTAAGCTGTCAGAATAATTTAAAGTCATGAAAATAACTAAGAAATTTGAAATTACAATTACAATTGATACTATAAAAGCTAACACAAATTTTAACAAATGGGGAGATGCTTACGACTGGAGTGGTTATCCGAATTGGGAAATTAATTATGCAGGCAGGGAAAATTGTTTTATTAGAAGTTGTATTCAAGACTTTAGAAGTAACTTTAAATACAAAGGTTTGAGTTGCAAAATTAAAGAACTAAAAGAATGATAAAGTTTTTTGCGATTTATTCGCGGGAACTGGTGCGATTGCGCGCGCCTTTAAGACGGAATCAAAGAAAATCATCGCCAATGATTTTGAATATTACAGCTACGTTTTTAACAGAAATTATATCGGCAATCACGAAGAATTTGAATGGCGTAAATTAGTTGATGAATTAGACAGTTTGGACGGCGCAGAAGGTTTTATTTACAACAATTACTGTTTAGGTTCGAGATGTAAAAGGCAGTATTTTTCTGATGAAAACGGAAAAAAAATTGATGCAGTTCGCCAAAAGATTAAAGAATGGAAAACAGATTTGAGAATAACCGATAATGAGTATTATTTTTTGCTGACAAGTCTTTTGGAAAGTGCTGATGCCGTTGCAAATACAGCCAGCGTTTACGGCGCATATCTCAAACACCTCAAAAAATCTGCACAAAAACCTTTATTGCTTAAACCTGCTTTTTTTGATTTGAACGATGCTACTCACGAAGTTTTCAACTCAGACGCAAATTCTCTAGTTAAAAAAATTGATGGCGATGTTTTATATCTTGATCCGCCATATAACGCCCGTCAATATGGCTCGAACTATCATCTTTTGAATACAATAGCAAAATATGATGTATTTACGCCCAATGGCAAAACAGGTTTGCGGGAATATAAACGCTCCCTTTATTGCCAAAGCAAAGAAGTTGCAAAGGTTTTTGAAGATTTAATCAAAAATGCTAAATTTCATTATATTTTTCTGAGCTATAACAACGAGGGTTTAATGTCGAAAGAATCGGTCAGAAATATAATGCAAAAATATGGAAGATATGATTTAGCTACAACCGATTATCAGCGTTTCAAAGCTGATAAAACTGAAAACCGTAATCACAAAGCAACTGAAACAGTTGAGTATTTGCATATTTTGGAAAAACTCTAAGAGTTAAAGAAAAAACAAATCGAAAAAAATTATGGCCAAGGCAAACCCCAAGTAATTAGATTTGGAGCCAAAATTATCAATAAATTTTTATTTATCTAAAATAGCTTTTGCGATAATTCTAGGCTAAAATTGATTTCAAATTATGAGTGCAGACGGACATATTGAGAAAAAAAGACTGGAAAAGCCGCCCGAGACGATTGAGGTCAAAATCAAACGTCGGGAAAATTTAGACGGCGCACAGCATTGGGAAACATTTTCGATTCCGTATCGGCGGAACTTAAATGTCATTTCCGTGTTGATGGATATTCGTAAAAATCCTGTTACCACAGACGGCAAACAAACTACTCCGCCGGTTTGGGATATGAGTTGTTTGGAGCAGGTCTGCGGGACTTGCACGATGGTTATCAATGGAAAAGTCCGTCAATCCTGCTCGGCGCTGATTGACGATTTATTATTAGCCACCGGAAACAATACTCTGACGCTTGAACCGATGTCGAAATTCCCAAATGTCCGTGATTTGAAAGTTGACCGCTCACGGATGTTTCAGCATCTCAAACAGGTTCACGCCTGGGTCGAACTCGATGGCTCGCACGATTTGGGCCCGGGCCCGCAACTTTCCAATGAAAAGGCTCAGGAGCGTTATTCCTATTCGCGCTGTATGACCTGCGGATGCTGTCTCGAAGCCTGTCCGCAATATGTCGAAGACAACTACATTGGACCCCAAGCAATCGCTCAAGCCCGATTGTTCAATATGCACCCGACCGGGCAAATTACGATGGATGATCGGCTCGAAGGACTGATGGGCGATGACGGCATCACCAATTGCGGTAATGCCCAAAACTGCGTCAAAGTGTGTCCGATGAACATCCCGTTGACCAAAGCCATTTACGAAACAAATCGTGATATTACGGTCAATGCCCTCTTCGGTTGGTTGAAAAAATAATTGAATTTGCTCCGATTTACAAAAAGACGAGAGCTCCAGGCTTTCGTCTTTTTTGCTTTTACCGCAAAATTTGTTACTCTGTTGCTTCAACAGCCCCTGAGAATAATTTAAGGAAAAACATTATGCGGAAAATAACTTTTTGGCAACGTCTGCGTTACCATTTTGACAATAGTTTATCAGGCGGGACGGCCTCGCTCATCGGTTGGCTGGGATTAATTTCACTGGCATTGGTTTTGATCGCCACCACAGTTTTGGTTTTAACCGGGCTCAAACCCGAAGCAGAAGCCCCGGAGCCGACGGAAACAATGGCTGAACAGACGGTTGAATCTCCGAAAGACGAAAAAGGCGAGGCGGCCAAATCGGACGAAAAACCGGCTGAAAAAGCCACTTCCGAACCACCGCAAAAAGCGGAAGGGTATGGGGTTGGCGAGGCATTTTGGCAAAGTTTGATGCGTTCGATGGATGCCGGGAGCGTGGCGGGCGATACGGGCTGGTGGTTTCGGTTGGTAATGTTTTTAGTGACGCTCGGCGGAATCTTCATCATGGGTTCACTGATCGGGGTTTTGACCAGCGGGCTCGAGGGCAAACTGGACGAGTTGCGAAAAGGAAAATCTTTTGTCTGCGAAGAGAATCATACTCTGATTCTGGGCTGGTCATCCCGTGTTTTCCGGGTTGTTTCCGAACTTTCGGTAGCCAATGAAAATGCCCAAAAACCTCGGGTAGTTATTCTGGCGGACAAAGACAAAATTGAAATGGAAGACGAGATTCGCGGAAAAATCGAGGATACCGGCCGAACCAAAGTGGTCTGTCGGTCAGGTAGTCCGATTGATTTGGACGACCTCGAAATCGTCAATCCCCACGCTACCAAATCAATTATCATTCTTTCGCCCGACGAATATTCAGATCCCGATTCGCAGGTCATCAAGATGATCCTGGCCATCACCAACAATCCGAATCGGCGTCCGGAACCTTATCATATCGTCGCCGAATTACGCGATGCGAAAAATATTGAGGTGGCGAAAATGGTCGGAAAGGATGAAGTCGAGCTCGTCCTGCCCAGCGAATTGGTTTCCCGCATCACGGTTCAAACTTCTCGCCAAACCGGCTTAAGCGTTGTGTATAAAGAGCTTCTTGACTTCGGCGGAGACGAGATTTATTTTAAAACAGAACCCGGCGTAGTTGGAACCACTTATGGCGAAGCCCTCGCCAAATTTGAAGACTCGGGTTTAATCGGAATTCGTTCAAACGGTCTCACAAAACTTAATCCGCCAATGGACACCACCATTAAATCAGGCGATTCGATTGTTTCAATTGCCGCCGATGACGACAAAATCCGCCTCAACGGAACGCCAAAAATCAACGAATCGGCAATCGTTGCGACGAAACGGGTGAAAGCTGAAAAAGGACGGGATTTAATCCTGGGTTGGAATCATAAAGGTCCCATCATTGTTCGCGAAATGGATCATTATGTAGCCAAAGGCTCAGAACTAACGGTTGTTTCCGAATTGGAAGAAACACGAGACATTGTTACACAGCTCGCTACTCAGTTGAAGAATTTGAAAGTAACATTCCAGCTTGGAGACACGACCGACCGGAGATTGCTGGATTCAATGGATCTGACTTCGTATCAACATATTATTTTGCTCTGTTACGGCGACAATATGGGTATTCAGGAGGCGGATTCTAAAACGCTGATGACCTTGCTCCATCTCCGGGACATCGAATCGAAAAAGGGCGAGGCGTATTCGGTAGTGTCGGAAATGCTGGATGTCAAAAATCGAGCGTTGGCAGAAGTTGCCAAAGCCGATGATTTTATCGTGAGCGATGAATTGGCCGGCTTATTGTTAACCCAAGTTGCCGAAAACAAAGAGCTTGGCAAAGTTTTTGACGATTTATTCGACGCCGACGGCGCGGAAATTTATCTCAAAGCGGCGAGTGAGTATGTTTCCGTCGGAACTTCGGTCAATTTTTACACCATTTTGGAAGCCGCCAAACGCCGAAACGAAACGGCCATCGGCTATCGGCTCATTGCCGAAGCTAGTAATGCGGAAAAAGGGTACGGAGTCCAAATCAACCCGGTAAAATCTACAAATATAACATTTACGGCGGATGACAAGGTAATTGTTCTGGCGGAAACGGATGCCGATCCGTATTGGCGATGAGTGCGCCGAACGCATCCAGCCACTGCAGGCGGCCGGCATCGTCTCGAGACAGACGCCCAGCGTCTCTGAGGAGAACTGCCGCACGAGCCCAGGG
>JANOEF010000525.1:0-2620 GCA_031413075.1 Acidobacteriota bacterium
TTAATATATTGAATAAAAATTGAGTAAAATGTAACTTCTCTAATTATTGGCAATCCGTCCTTTTTTTTACCATCCAACTCGTCAACGAATAGCGATTTTTCAAATCTCGATAAACAACAGTTTTGACAAATTGATTAACTGATTTTTTACCCGACTTTTTCACCTTAACCCGCAAACAAAGTTCGTAATTCAAACCTGCTACGACTTGCATTTGGGCTTTTTTAATTGATAGCAAAGTGATGCTTGCCTGTTGGGTTTGACCTCTTTTTTTGACCGCAAATCTCGCCGCTTTGACGACTTCGGCATCTTTGACGTCCGCCTCGCCATAACCGCCCGTGATTTGGTCGGTTTGTGCCAAAGTGATATTCACGCAGCCTAAGACAATAAAAAGTGCTCCGAAAAGCACAGATACAATTACTTTTATTTTCATCTAATTTCCAGATTCTTATTCTTTGATTTTGCCCGAAAAATTTCTGAAGATCATTAATCAGGCAAAATACTTAGTTACCGCATTCAGGTTCTTTCTTTACTACCCAGCTTTTCAGGATATAAGCCATTGTCTTGTCATCCCGAAAAACATTGGTTTGGACAAATTGGGTGACAGCTTTTTTACGGCCCTTTTTAACCTTCACTTCCAAACACATATTGAAATCGAGTCCCGGTTCACCGGTGGTAAAGTTAGCGTCTTTGACCTTGACCAAAGTGATGGTTGCCTTTTCTTTTTTGCTTGCCTCTTTAACCGCAAATCTGCTGGCGGGATGCCAAGGCTCTTCATACATATTGCCGGGTTGGGCATAAACTTCGGCTGAACTGCTGACAATGATCAGCAAAGCGCCAAAAAGCATAAAAATAATTGATTTTTTCGTCAAATTTGACCAAGTTCTTTTCAGTAATATCATTCTATTTCTCCTTAACCTTAAATTCATCAAAAATACTCCGGCTTTCTAAAAAGCATTTCTAATTTATAAAAACGAGACTAACACAAAAAAAGGGTCATTTAGTTTAAGTGCTGTTTTTACAAGCCTTAATTTTTTTACTCAAGGACACTGAGGAGTGTATTCAAAGGCAAGGTCCAACATACGGGTCCATAAACCATTGAAATGCGTGTTGCTTTTATCGGAAAGCGGAAATTGTTTTCCTTGTCTGACTTTTTTGGTGATATTTCCGGCTTGAAGATAAATTTCCCTAAATCCTTCTTCACTGGAGCTGCTCTTGGCTGAGGACTGATCTTCGATTAAGTCAAACTTAGATTCGACAAAAAAATTGTAGAAGGCCTTTATTTCTTGGTCTTTGAGGGACGCTTTAACCACTTTGGGGCATCGCATCATTTCAATTGTCAATTGATTGCCGGAAATGGTGGCTCGCCGAAATAGTCCGGCCGGAGGTCCGTTTGTATATAGTTTCTCGCCGCTTTGATTCTCATATCTCATCTCCAAATTATTCGGTATATCCTTTGGTAACTGTGATTGACAGGCGCAGGAAAGTAAAATGAAAACCGATAAAATACAGTAAATTATTCTTTGTCCGTTCATGTAGTAAAAGCTCCTTAGACTTTAAGCAAAAAAACAAGCGAGACGATTTAACAAAATATAAAATTATTGTAACCTAAAATCAAAATAAAATTACCAAAATAATCTATAAAATTATGTCAGAAGCAACTAAACAAAACGTATCAACCAGAACCGAAACCGACTCAATGGGCGAAATCGCCGTTGAATCGGATAAATATTGGGGCGCTCAAACCGAGCGCAGTTTGCATCATTTCAACATTGGTTTTGACGTCATGCCGCGCGAAATGATCCGCGCCCTTGGGGTTTTGAAAAAAGCCGCCGCGATAACCAATAACGAACTAAAAGGCGACAAATTGACCACCGAAAAACTTGGTTTGATTGTCCAAGCGGCGGATGAAGTCATCGAAGGCAGCTTGGACGCACATTTTCCGCTCAGAGTTTGGCAAACAGGTTCGGGAACGCAAACCAATATGAATGCCAATGAAGTCATTTCCAACCGCGCCATCGAAATCGCCGGGGGCGAAATGGGTTCGAAAAAACCCGTTCATCCTAACGATGACGTCAATATGTCCCAATCATCTAACGACACTTTTCCCACCGCTATGTATATTGCGGCCGCCGAAAGGTTGCACGCATTAATCCCAACGGTGCAAATCGTCCATGATGCGATTGATGCCAAAGCCAAAGAATTTGCCGATGTCGTCAAAATCGGGCGCACCCATTTGCAAGACGCGACACCGATGACCGTCGGCCAGGAGTTCGGCGGTTGGGCAAGTTTGATTGAACGCGACATTCAGCGTTTGCGCCAAGTTTTAGACGGTCTTTTAGATTTAGCAATCGGCGGAACGGCGGTTGGCACGGGTCTGAATGCCCATCCCGAATTTGCCGATAAAGCCGCTGCCCAGATTGCCGAATTGACCGGCTTGCCATTTCGCGCACATCCGAACAAATTTGCCGCCCTGTCTGCGCACGACGAAGTAGTTTTTGCGTCGGGCGCATTAAAAACGCTGGCTTGTTCGTTGATGAAAATTGCCAATGATGTCCGTTGGCTGGCCTCGGGGCCCCGTTGCGGAATCGGTGAAATTACGATTCCGGAAAACGAGCCGGGC
>JANOEF010000526.1:0-14896 GCA_031413075.1 Acidobacteriota bacterium
TCAAATAATTTTTTGGCAATCACGTTCCCGGCTTTGTAATCAATGATCGAAACCTCGCATTTATTTGCGAAGACACCGGTTCGCTTAACTGCCCCGATTTTGGTTCCTGTCTGGCACGAAATTTTTATCAGAGTTTCAATCTCGTCCGGTTTTTCTGCCAGACGTTCAGGTCCAACGCCCCAATTGTCATAGTCATATTTGTAAATTTCTTTTCCGAGTAAATCAAAACCTTTGAGGGCGGCGCGTCCGTTCGCATCTCTATAAGCAACCGTAAATTTGCCTTTGATAGCCGCATTTGGGTTAAGATTTTCTGAAAAGTTAAGCCGGGCCAGTTCCGCGGCAAGATCTATAAAACCTTTGTATTTGCCGTAAGTGCCGCCCTGATTGTTAAAAGGCTGTTCGACTAACGGGGCTGAAAGTTTTTCTAACGGGAGACTGGAAAGATATTCATCAAGTTCATTCGGATCAGATAAAACATATTCCGCCGTACTTTTGCCGGTCTTGATCTCTAACGGCGGCGTGTTATTAGTAAAAGTTTTCTGGGCAATGGTCACGGAATTTTTGTAATCAATAATGTTTGTTTTACAGACACTGGCAAAAGCCGGAATTCCGCCTTCGTAGGTGCCTAAACGGTTTCCTTTGTTACAGAAAACCTGGATGAGGGTCTCAACTTCGGTTGGATTAGCCGCCAAACGGAAGGTGGAAAAGCCGTATCGCTCAAGATCTGTTTGCTGTAACTCTTTGCCTGTATAGTCAATGCCTTTCATTTCCGCCGAAGAATCCCCCCTTTTAACAACCAGCGCAATTTTACCTTTGATGATCGGAGTAGCCGCAATTTTCTGCGGTGGTGAGAGTTTGGCAAATTCTTCCGCCTTATTTTTCAAAGCCATATAATCGGTTGGTGCTGACGGCGTTTTAGTATTTGAATTCGGAACAGAATTTGAACCGGTATTGCTGGCGATATTGTTTGAAGTTCGCCTGCCGGAAAACGCAATCAGGACGAGGACGCCCACCACTCCCAGTAAAATTAAACCTCCGCAACCGACCAGTCCCAAAATCAACCCCTTGGAACTGCCGCTTTTAGTTGGAGGCGGTTGAAACTGCGGATTTGGCTGAACCGGAAACGACGATTGAATCGGTGGAGTCGGTCTGATCGGTGAAGCGACGGGAACACTCGGCGGAGTCCAGGCCGGCTGAATGGGGAACAGCACCGCCAATTTTTGCCATTGCGATTGACCTTCTTTGATGCCGAAATCGTTGGGTGAAAGCTGTCCGTTTCGGAGCATTTCTGCGACTTTGCTTTCTTCAAAAGGCCCCAGTTGTTGCCCGTTTTTATTGATATACATTTGCATTCGTTTGACCCTCGATTTTTTATTTTCTCAGCGTTTTGATGATTACTGTGGATTTTTGATTTATGATACGCTTGAATAAAACTTTGTGCAAAGAATTTATGTTTTTAAATGTCTAATTTAGCCAAAACATTTTTGGGTTTGAAGACAGACCAACGACGATTGGTTCAACTTGAATTGTGCCAAAATGCGTTACGAGTCTGGGAAGACTATGTGGTTCAATTTGAAAAAATCGATTACGTTGAATCGGTTGTTGGAACTTATCAAATCGTTGATAAATCACTGCCAAAAGATGCTTTTGAGGCGGTAATTGCCGGACAAGACACTAAAAATATTGATTGGCGATACAGCGAACCGATTGCCGCTATGCAGGATGATGATTTAGAATTTCCTAATGAAATTGAGTTTGCTTATTACGCCATTTACAACCTTTTCCACAAATACGTTTTACAAAAAAATATTGACGATTGGCTCATCTGCAGTCAGGCAATTTCGGCTGAAACCAACCCGGAGACGTGGAACGAACTCTTGAATGACGCTATTCTGAAATCGCTTTAGAATGATTTATTTATACTATTTTTTTGCAGCTGTCTTAATTTATCTGAGCTACAAATCGTTTCGTGGCGGATTCGATTATCTTGGCTTTTTCCAGACAGAATTAGCCAAAACGCGTTCAGATAACACTCCTTTTTGTTCGATAATTGCACCGTGCAAAGGACTTGACGAAGATTTGGAAAAGAATTTGACTGCCCTTTTCGAGCAGGACTTCCCGGCTTACGAAATTATTTTTGTAGTTGATTCGGAAACTGATGAAGCCTTGCCAGTGATACAAAACCTTCACCGCAGAGACGCAAAGACGCAGAGGATTTCGAAGATCGTGATTTCAGGCAAGGCTCACAGCGAAGCGCAAAAAGTTCATAATTTGCGCGAAGCAGTTTTGCACGTTTCCAACGCATCCGAAGTCTTTGTTTTTGTGGATTCAGATGCGCGTCCGAACCAAGTTTGGCTGAGAAATTTGATTGCGCCGTTAAAGGACAAAAAAGTCGGATGTGCAAGCGGTTATCGTTGGTTTATCGGGAAAAATTTTAGTTTGGGAACTGAAATGCGGAGCGTTTGGAATGCTTCTATCGCTTCGGCTCTGGGCGCAAATTTGAAAAATAATTTCTGTTGGGGCGGTTCGCTGGCAATTCGGCGGGAGACTTTTGAAAACCTCAATATCCGCGAAAAATGGCGTGGAGTTTTGTCAGACGATTTTGCCGTGACACGGGCGATGAATGAAGCGAATTTACTGATTTTTCACGTTCCACAGGCTCTAACCGCATCAGTGGAAAACTGCACTTTTGGCGAAATGCTCGAATTTACCACCCGCCAAATGAAAATCACGCGGGTTTACGGCACCAAATTTTGGATAATGTCGTTGGTTGGTTCGGGTTTGTTCAATGGTGTGATGTTGGCCAGTTTTTTATTGATAATTTTCGGTGCTTCTTTTTGGTTTCCGCTGATGACGATACTGTTAGTTTCAATCTTTAGTATCGGCAAATCGTGGCTCAGATTAAACGCCGTCAGACTCGTTTTGACCGATTACAAACGAGAATTGAACCGACAATTTTGGACTCAAAATACACTCTGGATTTTGACACCTCTACTTTTTTTCTACAACTCGGTTTGTGCCTTGATTTCGCGAAAAATTATTTGGCGCGGAATCAGATATGAATTGAAATCACCAACCGAAACTGTCATTATTAACCGCAATGCCCAATAAATTAAGCCAATTTGTTGATTTAATACGTTCGACCAAACGTGAACGAAAACTCGACACCGTCATTTTCTTTGTCACCTCGCGCTGTAATGCTTTTTGCGAAACCTGTTTTTACCACGAAGAACTGAACAAAAAAGGCGATTTGACCTTTCAAGAGATCGAAAAGGTTTCGCGCTCAATGCCGAAAATTACTGATCTTTGGTTGTCAGGCGGCGAACCGACTTTGCGAAAGGACTTGACCTCGATTATTGACCTTTTTGTTAAAAATAATGGCATTAACCGTTTGATCATTCCCACCAACGCCCTCATTAAATCAAGGGTTTTTGAAGTTGTCGAACACGCTCTTTCGCATGAACAAATTACCGATTTGTATCTCAACATTGCGTTGGACGGTTACGGCCGAACGCACGACAAAATTCGCGGCGTGCCTCAAAATTGGGAAAAGACGCTGGCGTGCATTGAACATCTTTACCCGCTCAAAGAAAAATTCGGCGCACGTTTTCGCCTCAATGTAAATACCGTCATCTGTGCTGATAATTATCACGAAATTGAAACCTTAGGCGAATATTTGTGGAAAAACTTCAAGCTTGACGGGCAATATTTTAACATCGTGCGCGGCGAAACAAAGGTCGGGGATTCAATCAAAGCCGTTCCGCTGCCGGCCCTCACGGAAATTTATAAATACACCGCCAATTTGACCGAGCGCTATGCTCAAAGAATGTTTGCAAAGGACGATTCGGCTAAAAAGATGGTCAAACAAGTGGCGTATGTCGGAACGATCATGACCCATTACCGCACTCAGCATGCCAATTTTGAAAAGCCGACTCCGTGGGCATTTCCCTGCACGGCGGGCGAAACCTCTGCCGTCATTGATTACAACGGCGGGGTTCGGGCGTGTGAACTGTTAGACCAATTTGCTAACTTGCGGGATTACGACTTTGACTTTGGCAAACTTTGGGAAACAACCGCCCGACAGCAAGAATTAGAATTTATTGACGGCGGAAAAGCTTGCTGGTGCACTCATGTTTGCTTCATTCACAGTTCACTCAGACATTCACCAAAAGGATTACTTTACGAAGTTCCGAAAAATTATTTGACGCGGGAAAATTGGTGAACTAAAATCAATCATCCTATCCTCAAAAGGAGCTAATATTGTATGAGCGAAAGAGATATTTCTGAAATTATGAGATTGTTGGGAACAGCAATTAAAGGTATAAATGAACTTAAAACCAACTTTACTGAGGTTAAAGCCGAAATTGCTGATGTAAAATCTGAGCTTAAAGCTGAAATTGCTGATGTAAAATCTGAACTTAAAGCTGAAATTGCTGATTTAAAAACTGAACTTAAAGCCGAAATTGCTGATGTAAAAACTGAGCTTAAAGCTGAAATTGCTGATGTAAAATCTGAACTTAAAGCTGAAATTGCTGATGTAAAATCTGAACTTAAAGCTGAAATTGCTGATGTAAAATCTGAACTTAAAACCGATTTGCACAATTTTCGCAGTGAGGTAAATCTGCGATTTGATCGGGTCGAAGACAAGTTGGAAAAACTCGAAACTCAAAATAAAATCGTCACTCTAGATTTTATGGAAGTTCGGGTTAATCATTCTCGGCTCGAAAAGAGAGTTGAAATTTTAGAACCTAAAGCCGCATAATTTATGGACGAAGATGATATTTCCGAGCAGGATAAAGAATTCGGGCCGGATAAAGAAGTCGAGCAGGATAAAAAAGAAGGCTTTTATCAACCTGACACTCACCCGGAAAGCCAGGCTGAAACCAATCGAAAGAGCGGGTTAGCCTATGGCGCGGTAATTACCCTGGTCGGCGCAATTCTACTTTTTTTGGCTCTCGGTTGGGCAGTTGACAAATATTTTCAGTCAGCCCCGTGGGGCATTGTCATCGGAATTCTGCTCGGCTCAGTTCTTGGGTTTTATCAATTTATTCGTATTTCTTCACAAATTGACTGAGTTTTACGCTCGTGAAACTTTGCACTTGCCCAATAAAACTTGTATTATGTTAGTTTCGCAATGAGCGAAGAAACCAAACCTTTTGTAGAAGCAACGTCTTCGGTTGAAAAGCGACTTTGGCGATTGATGTTAATCAGTCTCGTGGTTGAAATTGTGCTGAGTATAATTTTAGCCGATTGGCGATGGACAGCCGGAATTTTGGTCGGCGGGAGTTTGGCGATGCTTAACTTTCGGATGCTGCAAAATTCGGTGCGCGGACTTTTCCGCTCGGCTTCAAATTCTTTTGCCATCATGTTTTTCTTGCGCTATGTCGCTATTGGTTCGGTTGTCTGGTTATTTTATTATCTAAAAGCAGTTTCGATGTTAGGAATACTTTTAGGAATTTCGAGCTTTGTCATTGCACTGATGATGGAGGCGATAATTCAATTTTACTTCGTCATGACAAAAAACGAGGATACTTAAAATGCTATTATTTTCGGAAGGCGGCGGACACCATACGCCGATCGTAGTTGAGTTTTTAAATTATTATTTGGGTGAGCCGGTCAGTAAGTTTCAGATTGCCTACACTAAACCGGCTTGGGATTACATCTTTAAATATTTCGGCACCGATGCGGAAAAAGTTTTCGGCGCCTACAACGCGGAGACGGCGATTCCCTGGTACACCGTGATGTTTGTAATTGCCTGTCTGTTAACGGTTTCGGTAATCTGGATTCTAAAAGGAAAACTCTCAGAGGACAACCCGAACGATGGTCAGTTGACACTCGAGGCCGGATTTTTGACTCTGCGGGATATGATCACGGACATCGTCGGCACGCAAGGAATGAAATATTTCCCGGTCGTTGCGACCTTTGCGGTCTTGATCCTGATTTCAAACCTGATGGGATTTTTCCCGCTCTTTATGGCTCCGACGGCTTCGACCAGCGTCACCTTTGCCCTCGGAATTTCATCATTCGTCTATTATAACTACGTCGGGATCAAAGAAAACGGGATCAGCGCGCACCTCGGACATCTGGCAGGACCGATTTGGTGGATGGCCTGGTTTATCTTCCCGCTCGAATTGATTTCAAACTTTATTCGCCCGCTTTCGCTCAGTATTCGCCTTTTTGGCAACATCTTTGCGGATGAGCAGGTGGCAGCCACCGTTTCTGGTCTGGGTAAAAGTTTGGGGATCCCGGAGCCGGGAACAGCTCTTTTGCTTCCGGTGATCTTGATGCCTTTGGCACTTTTGGTTTGCCTGGTTCAAACCTTCGTCTTTACTTTGCTCTCAATGATTTATCTGAGCGAAGTTTCGCACGGCGAGCATGGCCATGGACACGACGAGGCCCACGCGTCCGAGGAAGCCCATGCGCCCGCCGAAGCAGTTGAGGCGCACGCATAACGATTTTAGATTTGTGATTTTTGATTGCAAATCCATTAAACTGCAGCAGGATTTTTGAAGTAATAAAATTTAACTTAACGACAGGAGCTTTGCGTCTCCCAGGACAGTAAAAGCATACCGAAGTGGGTTGCAATCATAAATACTCAAAAATCGTCTGCCAAAAATAAAAAATAGGAGACTTGAATATTATGTTAAGAAAATTTTTAGCCATGGTTTTGACCATGATCAGTTTGGCGTTGCCGACTTTGGCAGCAGATGAAGGCGGTTATGGACCGATTGGACTCGGTTTAAGTATTATCGGTTTCGGCTTGGCGGCCGGTTTAGCCGGACTCGGACAAGGCAAGATCGGTTCGGCGGCTTTAGAAGGAACGGCCCGTAACCCGAGCGCCCAGGGTAAAATCCAAACCATGATGATTCTCGGTTTGGCCTTTATCGAATCGCTCGTCATTTTCGCGCTCGTTATCGTTTTCGCCAAATAGTTTTTTTTGAGCAAAACAATAATACGGATGAGGGTTTAATTCCTCGTCCGTATTTTATTTTGCACCTCAATGTGTTACAACTAATGGCAAGGTTTTTGAATCAAACCGTTCATTAAAGAAGTGAGAAAAATGCGATGTCTGACCAATTTACCGGAAAAATTTTAGCAGAAAAGTATCAGATAGATTCCCTCTTGAGTGCGGGAAATTCGGGCAATCTTTATCATGGGACACATCTTTTGATGGAAAAGCCGGTGGCTGTCAAAGTTTTGCCGGCGGCACTCGCAGTTGATGAAAAGATAGTCAAAAGTTTTTCTGATGAAGCCCGTACGGTTTCGCGTATTTCGCATCCGAATATTTTGAGTGTTACCGATTATGGCTCTGACAAAGACGGCACGGTTTTTATTGTTTACGAAGACGCCGGCGGCGAAACCCTTTCCGAAACAATCAAACGAGTCGGTAAATTGTCGCTCGGTCGTGCTAACCGAATCGTCAAAGAAGTGGCCGCCGCACTCTCAGCTGCCCAGACCAACGCGATTATTCATCAAAATCTCTCAAGTCAAAATATTTTGCTTCGCCGCACTCCGGCTGACACGATAGATGTCAAGGTTTTAAACTTTGGAACCGGCACTTTTGACATTAATGATTTGGATTATCCGATTGAAAAAATTGAGTATCTGGCACCTGAACAATGTACTTTAGGCGGAACCATTGACCATCGCACGGATGTTTATGCTCTCGGTGTGATATTGTTTCAAATGCTGGCCGGCGAAGTCCCTTTTACCGCCGCGAACGGCACTGATCTGTTGTTTAAACAGACACAAGATCCGCCGCCGCCTATTTCAGCCTTTCGGCCTGATTTGCCAAAAGAAGTTGACGTTATTTTGCTGACCGCCTTGGCCAAAAATCCGACCATTCGTTATCAATCGGTCAATGAAGTGGCGGAAGCGCTCAATCAAGTTTCATTGGCGTATCCCGACCGAGAAGAAGCAGATACGGCGTTTATTCCGAGAATTCAGGCTAATTTCGGAGCCGTCGGTGCGACCGAACCTCCACCGCAAAACAACATTTGGAAAACGGCTTTTATTGTCCTGGCGGGAATTTCTTTGCTCGGGGCGTCTTTTATTTATTTAACTTCGGGTAAGCAAACCAATCCGACCACCATGCAGACGGACGCCAACGGAATGCCGGTTCAGCCGGTTAACCCTGCTAGTGGAACAACCGAACAAGGTTTATCAAACATGGATTCGTTTGATCCGAATATTTACAGTAACTCAAATTCGATGATGACTGATGGCGGAGGTTATCCGACGGATTGGGTGAGACCTCAAAATGCTCCGCCGCTTGTTCCCGGGAGCGGCGATCCTTACCCGGTTAATGGGCAAATGATGCAGCAAGGTAATCAGGTTTATATGGATCCGGGCAACGGCAGTATTTTTATGCCGCAGGATGACGGCTCGTTTGTTATCATGAAACCGAAAAATTCAAATACTGACTCAAATGTCAATACTCAAGCTCCAAAGAAAAACACAAACAGCAATGTGAATCCGCAACCGCCGACTAACACGCCGGTCAAGACAACTCCGACGCCGGCCAATACTGCGGCTCCGACCGAAGCAAAGCCAACCCCGACACCGGGTGTTAAACCAAAGGCCACGCCCAACAAAGCCGAGCCGGCCAAACCCGCATCAACCAAACCGCCGTCAGCGACCGAAAAACGTCCGGCCAGCGCTAAAGAACAGGATACAAATTGATTTTAGATTTTAGATTTTAGATTTTAGATTTTAGATTTTGGAATAAACTGATAAATGAGGATTCAGCTTCAAGTGCGAGTCCGTTTTTTACGACCAAACACGGAAAATTAAACTTCAAATGTTTGAGTTTAACCGCATCTTTAGCAGTCGTCAGCAAAACCTCCGCCCCATTTCGGACCGCTTCTTTTTCAATATTTTTGATCTCGCTCTGTTTGTAAAGGTGATGATCGGGAAAAATTTTAGTGTGAACTAAATTGTATTTTTCGCGCCGTAATTGTTCAAAAAAATTGTCGGGATTGCCGAGAGCGCAAAAAGCCATCAGCCTTAGATTTTGGATTTTAGATTTTGGATTTTGGATTGAATTCGAAAGAAAATCTTTAAGTTTTATTAATCCGTCAAATTTGTTTTCGGAAACAAAAATTTTGCAATTAGGATTGATTTGCAAAACTTTACTTTTAATTTCCGCTACGTCTCCGATTAAATTGGCGCGAGTGATAACGATTGAATGCGCCCGTTTAAGATTTGCCAACGATTCGCGTAAAATCCCTGCCGGCAATAAGTTACCATTCCCAAAAGGGTTAGTGGCATCAATCAGGACCAGGTCTAAATCGCGTTTGACCTGCCGATGTTGAAACCCGTCATCCAAAATAAAGACCGAAATTCCAAATTTTTCCCGCGCCCATTCTCCGGCTTTGCCGCGCTCGGCATCCGCCACAATGACGGCTTTTCCCAAAAGTTGATGGGCCAACTCAAACGGTTCGTCGCCCGCATCTCTAGCGTCAGCTAAAATCCTCTCGCCGTCGGAAACCAGAACTCTTTCTTTCGGGTTATCGCGACCGTATCCCCGCGTCAGGATGCAGACTTTTTCGCCCTCTTCGATTAGGTTTTGGGCGATAAACGCGACCATCGGTGTTTTTCCAGTTCCGCCAACCGTAATATTTCCAACGCTTATCGTCTTGACGCCGAGGTCAACTGATTTGAAAATCTCTTTTTGGTAAAGTGCATCTCGCGCCTTGAGGCCTGCGCCGTAGAGCCAACTAAAGGGTAAAAGCAGGTTTAAAGACATTTTCAAGACGGTAGAATTAGGAGATCCAAATTTTGGATTTTAGATTTTAGATTTTGGATTTTTCGGTCAATCACAATCTCTAATTTTTACCCAAATTTTGATACTGTGGCATAATTTTACAATCAGATAAGCAGGTCAGCAAAAGTTTTGCGACAGATTGAAAATAAAAAAACTTTGCAAATAATTGATTACATTTAGTTTTAAGTGGTCGATCACAAATAGATTAGACCGGAAAAATCGGTAAACACCTGAATCCAGATAGTTTGCTGCTACCACTTACTACTTACTACTTACTACTTTCTACTTACTACTTCATTATCCATTGTCCATGGTTAATTGTGCATTGGTTTAACCATTGATAGCATACCGTTGAATGGTAAAAAGATGGTTGATGCCCTTTTCGGCTAATTCCAGCATTTCATTCATCTGATCGCGGGAAAAAGGCTCGCGTTCTGCCGTACCCTGAAGTTCGATGAACTTTCCGGCACCGGTACAGACGATATTCATATCCACTTCGGCATTTGAATCCTCTTCGTAACAAAGATCGAGAATGGCCGTGCTTTCCATCATTCCGACGCTGACGGCCGCGACTTCGCTCAGAATCGGAGATTTTTTCAACGTGCCTTTGGTCATCATCTTTTTGCAGGCCAGAGCCATCGCCACATACGCGCCGGTAATTGAAGCACAACGGGTTCCGCCGTCCGCCAGAATCACATCACAATCAATAAAAATTTGCCGTTCCCCTAAAATTTTGGTATCAACTATGGCTCTTAGACTACGCCCGATGAGCCGCTGAATTTCCTGCGTGCGACCCGACGGACGCAATGTTTCGCGGTTAGTTCGGGTCTGTGTCGCCCGCGGCAGCATCGCATATTCAGCCGTCACCCAGCCGGTTCCTTTATTCCGCAAAAAAGATGGAACCCGCTCCTCAACCGTGGCGGTGCAGATTACTTTGGTATTACCGACCTCAATTAATGCCGAACCTTCGGCGTAAGGCGAAATATTCGGCGTGATTTTTGTGTTTCGCAATTGGTCAATCGCGCGTTTATCTTTTCTTTCGTAACTCATGATATTTCAATTATCAACTAAAACTCTTTATTTTCAAAACTTACCAACCTCAAAATAGGCTTTGATGGCTTTGTAATCCGAAGCATTGTCCAAAATTTCAAATACTTTCTCGTAGTTTTCCAAGCCTTCGACTTTGTGGGTCAGCATTCGCGAGAGCCATCCGTCAAACATTGCCTCGCAGAGAGCCAGATCTTTGACGCCCATTTCAAAATGCTCGCGGTTAGCGTTGACCGTCCCGAACATAACTTTGTTGCCTAAAACAAACTGTTGATTGATTTTATCGGCCGGGACGGCATCAACTTTGCGCTCGCCGCCGGTCACGGATGAGAGGATTAAAACGCCATTTTGATTGAGGGCCTGCATCGCGTCAAAAACAATCGGCGAATAGCCCGTGCATTCAAAAATCAAATCGTATTCGCCGTATTTCGCGACCGAATCCGGGACGGAAAGTTCGGCGGTTGAATCGTAGGTTGCCCCAATCGCTTCGCACAGTTCAGCATTTAAATACCCGTCCCGTTTTTCCCGTCCGAAGCCGTGAACCTCATAACCACGCAGCCTGAGCGCCATCACCGTCAGCAACCCGACACTCCCGGTGCCTAAAACGGCTGCGGTTTTTGGTCGCCAGATTTTCAAACGCTCCTGAATGTCCGAAGCCTGTTTCAGTCCTTTTTCGATGATCGAAAGCGGTTCCAGCAGGACGGCAATCTCCACAATTTTCGGCGGAATTTTGACCAGATAATCGGCATTTTCGGCATAAAATTCTGCCATATAGCCGTGAAGCTGCGAGATGCCGCGTTCAAAATATTCGTCATCGGTAGTAAAATCCTGCGTCCCGATGTCGTCATAAAAACTTTTACCGGGACGGCGAACCGAAGCCACCACATAATCGCCAACCGCGAATTCTTTGACGTTTTTGCCAAGTTCAACCACTCGTCCCAGATTTTCGTGTCCGAGAACCAGAAAATCGAAGCCTTTCGGAGCCACGCCGTATTCAGCGTGATTGATTTCGCGGTCAGTTCCGCACGCTCCCACCCGCAAGACCTCGACCAACACGCCGCGTCCGTTTTTAATGTCGGAAACTTTCGGTTTATCCATCTCGACCAGATGAACCGAATTTGCTTTTTTCGGGATCACTGCAACTGCTTTCATAATTTATAGGATTTCAAAATTTTAGGAGATTCGTCAACTATTGAGGCAACTGTCTCAATTTTTTGACATAATTCATCACGGTTGCGACAAAAGTTGAATGTGACCAGGTGAGCGGCGCAACCGAAACGCCTTCACCGGTAACGGGATTAACTTGTTCGGCCAGCACGCCGGAGCGAAGCGCTCGTTGGCAAGTCCACTCCAGAATCTCAAGCGCACCTTTCAGATCTTTTTTGTTTTTCGCCACCGCGATTCGATAATCGGCCAGCCAAAGTGTGCAAATAAACCAGGGATTACCGGTGACATCATTTGAAATTCGCATATAACCGTCATTTTCAAATCGCGCCACGCCGCCGATTTTGTTGGGAATCCAAAGTTTTTGTTCAACTTGCTGCATTGTCCGTTGAATCAATTCATCATCAACGGCAAACGCTCCGAAACAGAAAAGTGAATAAATTGATGCGCCAATCGCCGTATCAGCCTGGAAATGAATATCATCATTGGTTTCAATCGCCCGCAAAAATCTGCCAAGCTCATTTGAAAACAGATGCGTGCGGATGGCTTCGACCATTTTTTGAGCCGCATTCTCATAAAGTTCCCCGCGTTCTGTCTCGCCAAAAAGATTAGCAAAATTGGCCGCCGCCCGCAGCCCGCCAACTACCGCTCCGCAAGTAAAAGCGTGGACTCCGCGCCGGTCTTCCCACAAATTCCAACTGGCTTTGGGCAATCCGTTTTCTTCCGTAAATTCAAGCATAAAATCAGCACAGTGAAGGATTAACGGGCGATATAACCGGCGAATAAACTCGATGTCCCGGTAAAGATCATAATGCTCCCAAAGAGCCCAAATGACGAGTGCCGTTTCATCCTCTTGGATTGGCACCAGTTTGCGTCCCGCCCATTTATCCCAACTGGCGTGCCAACCTGAGGCGGGTGTCCCGTCCGGATTGTATTTTTGCAGAAAATAACCTTGCGGTTGAACAATTTCGCCGCAGAATTTGAAAAACTTTCGGGTCAGGTGCGAATACCCGGCCAGATCGAGCGCATTCGCCACCAGCGCGCCGTCCCGCGTCCAAAGATAGCTGTAATGGTCGGTGGCGCGTTCGGTGACATCCGAATCGTTGGCCGCCAGGATTGCCCCGTCATTATCAATTTGGGTGCGAATAATCAGTAATGAACGCTTAAAGAGCGAAACAATTTGGGGTGATAGATCATCAAAATCGGTATCATTTTTATTGACCCAAACTCGCCAGTAGTTTTCCGTATATTTGAGAAATTCTTTCGGCGTTTCATCTTTGACCTGATTATTAAGAGTCGCCACCTCGCCGTAAGATTTTCCCGCACAGATCCAATAATAAAATTCGTGTTCAGCCTGTGGGGCGAGTAAAAATTTGACGCAAATGGTTGAATCCACCGAGCCTTCGGTAATTGCTCCGCCGTGCAGAATTCCATCCTCGGCATCGCGCCAGGTTCCTTCCTGATCACGAAAAGCCTTGCGCCCGGTGGCAAATTCGTCAAAATGCGGTTCGGTATTGATTAAAAAATATCGGTCGCGTTTGTAGTGAATGAGGCTTTCACTTTCGGGATCATAAAAGGCCGTATCACCGATTTTACTTTCAGAAATGCGAAAATCCTGATGCAGAAAAACCCGCACATCGCGGCTTTCATCCCGTAAATTACTGACTCGCATCCGCCGCAGGAAAATATTCTCGTGACTCGCTACCGTGTCATTTGAAACGATTTCGAGCCCCAGAGCCTCATTGACCAGACAAACATCTGTGACCAACGTCTCGGTAATATATTTCAATCGCCGCGTCCATTGATTCTCGTGCACCCACGAAAAATCGCCATCTGCCCAGACCCCAAAGCGGGATGGATAGCCTTCCGTGTGATTTTCCTGCCCAACATGCGGAAAATAAATGTCACGAATCTGATATTTGTCGTCAAAATTGACGAGTAACGAGCCGTTGCCGACCGGAATGTCTCTCATAAAACATTTTTAACTAAATTTGGAGCAATCTTGTCGAGGCGATTATCATTTGTCCAAAATTCATCGCAGTTGTGAAATTGTGCGGTTCCCAGGTGAAGTGCATCCGGCGTTTTAAGACTTGGAAAGTCTGCGCGGAGTTGGGCAGCATTCTCATAAACTTGTTTTGGAATTGAAAGAAAAGTTTGAGCGTTCAGAAACAATTCAAAAAGTCTTTGCAACTGTAAATCTTTTGTTCGCAAAGGCATTATCATTGATTCCATTTGAGTTAGCGGTGAAACAAAATATTCAACATTACTCAAATTATTCATCAAATTTTCGATTTGTAGTGAAAAGATGTGATGTTTTTCGACAATGTAAATCACGATGCAAGCGTCAAGATAGATATTTAATCCCACGAATCTCGGTTCTCCTTAATCTGGGCTTCAATTTCTTCATCCGAATAACTTTTACGATTGGCAAATTCAGGACTTCGTAATAATTCTAAAATTTTGTTTCCAGTGCCCTTAGATTCACCGTTCTTTTCTTCTAAAATCGTCACAATGGCCCGACTTTTTTTGCTCAAACTAAGAGGCTCAAGTAATCGGACATTTCCATTAACATCAATTTCCGCTTCAACTGTGGTTAACATTTGTGTGACTCCTTTCCAATCCGATTTTAGCAGAAAAAATCACTTTGAAAAACAACTCATTTTCGTTTCGGCAAATCTACAAAGTCCCCATCTTTCATGGCAATTACATTTCCAACTATCTCTTTAGCCTCCGTTACAAACTCTTTGATTGATAAATATCGTTGTGAAAAATGAGTTAAAATGAGCAACTCAGCGTTTGATTTTTTGGCAATATCCGCTGCTTGTTTGGCAGTCAGGTGTCCATTTTTCCTGGCATCAACGGCTTCGCTTTCTAAATAAGTTGATTCACAGACGAGCAAATCGGCGTTTTCCGCCAATC
>JANOEF010000527.1:0-2965 GCA_031413075.1 Acidobacteriota bacterium
CTCAAGGCAAAGGTCGTGGTGCGACTGCTGGAGCCTGGGTTAAGTGACAGGCGGCTGGGTGTACTGGCGGCCTGCTTCGATTGGCTGCCGAAGTGGTTTTGTTAAATTCGTTAGTTTACCGGGTCGAAGAAGTATTTTTAATTCATCGTGAAACCGGCGGGCTGCTGCAACACGCATCTGTCCTGAAAAATGTTTCCGAAGATGCCGATATGGTTTCGGCCATGCTGACTGCCATTCAGGATTTTGCCCACGATTCATTTAAAGATTCGGAAAATGCCACTCTTGACTCATTAAACTTAAATGAATTGATAGTGTGGATTGAACGCAGTCCGGATGCAATTTTGGCCGGGGTCATTCGCGGAAACCCGCCCATGACTTTACGCGAAATTTTCAAAGAAGCCATCGAGGCCATTCAATTTGTTCAACGCGAAGAATTTGAGACTTTTAATGGCGATACTTCAAAATTTGAAAAGAGCCGTCCAATGATTGACAACTGTCTGAAGTTTCAACTGAACAAAGCGGAAACCAAAAAAGGAAATATTTTTTCACCATTTAATGTTTTAGCTGTGATGGCCGGACTTTTGATCATGGTTTTGGGGTTCATTTATATCCGGGATTATTGGCGTTGGTCTAATTATTTAAATCGGCTAAAAACAGAAGCGGGAATTGCCGTTACCGAACAACATCGAGGCTGGTGGAGAAATTCCATCAGTGGGTTGCGCGATCCCTTGGCTGCCGATCCGGAAATAGTTATGAACGAATACAATCTGGACAAAAACCGGGTTGATTCGGATTGGCGATCCTATCACGATTTAAGTTCTCCGCTCATATTGGCGCGGGCTCAGAAGATTTTGAGAGCACCCGCCGGGGTTAACTTAAGTTTTGAGAATGGAGTCTTGAGTGTTAACGGAAAAGTCCCGGCAGCGTGGTTAACCGAAGCCAAAAAACTAGCGGTTGGCATCTCAGGAGTCAATGAATTCCGACTGGGAACTGGTGCTTTGCAATCCAATATCGAATCTCAGACAATTCTTTTTCGATGTCAGTCGGCTAATATGATTGAAAATCAGACCTCAAAAATTATCGAAATCATTAAAGATCTTGAATTATTGTTTGAATTAGAAAAGGGTTGGCAATTGGAGATTCGGGGGCACGCAGATGAAACCGGAACCAATGAGGCAAATGCCCAAATCAGTCAACTCAGAGCCGACACAGTCTTGGCGGAAATACTAAAATCTGAGAAAATAAAAGCCAAGAGCCCTCAAATTAAGGCCGTCGGGATTGGTATAAATGAGGGTTCTAATTGTAAAGTAGATTTTAAGGTGATTTTTACAAAGTAATGATTCAAAAGAAAATATGTATGTTAGGAGCCTCCGGGGTTGGTAAAACCAGTCTCGTTCAGCGTTTTGTCAAAAGCATCTATTCAGAAAAGTATCACTCAACCATTGGAGTTAAAATTGATAAAAAAACATTTTCGGTCTATGGCGAAGATGTCACCCTGCTTCTCTGGGATTTACAGGGCGAGGATGACGAATTTAAGATCCGACCGAGTTTTTTGCGTGGCGCCTCAGGTTTTTTTGTGGTTATTGATTTGACCCGGCACGAAACTTTTGTGACCGCTTTTTCGATTCAGCAAATGGTCGCCCGCGAGGTCGGCGACATCCCATTTTTTGTGCTATTTAATAAAAACGATTTGCCCGAAGACTTTGCTGTGTCGGACCAAGAAATTGAAGAAATGCAGAAAAACCACGGTTGGCAGGTCTTACGAACCAGTGCCAAGACGGGCGAAAAAGTTGAGCAAGCCTTTTATGAAATGGCTGAATTGATGCTCAAGAAAAATTAAACTCCTTCCAGTTGCGGGACGTTTAACTTTTTACTAAACTAATAAGGCTCAGGGCCCTTGTAGCTCAACGGTTAGAGCAGCGGACTCAAAAGTTGAAGACCTTAGTCAATTTGATATGGTTTTCAAACAAAATGGGTTGCTTATTTTTTGTCAGACAGGAAATAGGTAGAACTTCTCAAATTCGGGGAAGCCTAAGTTATGAAAATAATATGGTAATCCCGAGCCAAGCCGAAGATTTTCGGAAGGTGTAGAGACTTGACGGGAAGCGCGTAAAGCGAAGAGAAAGTCCAGACCACAAACCCTCTCGATTTTTGATTTTTGATTTTTGATTTTGAATTGAAATAAATCCCAAATCCCAAATCGAAATGGGACGTTGAAAAACGTAGGAGGTAAGCATAATCCGTTGGTTGTAGGTTCAAATCCTACCGAGGGCACTTCCAAACGAATCGGCAAGTCCTTTAATTAAGGGATTTGCCGATTTTTATTGCCTTAAAATCAATAAATTCTTGTGACAATTGCGCCAATTGAGACATATTCGGACGAAAAAATGTCAAAAAACCGTCAATAAATGATGAAGGGTTTGCTCAAATTGCTCAAACTCCATTTTTCCGGCTTTTACTCGGTCGAAAAGCTCTCGCAACTGAGCCTCTTTGCTTGTTTGATTCTTTCCAAATTGTTTCTCGATAATTGCCATCGCTCTTGTTTTGCTTTCCCTGGTCGAAGTCAAGGCTTTGCAAACCGCCGCGCATAATGCACTGGCTTTTTATGAATCCAATGTTCCAGAGCAGTTGAAACAAAAGCCGTATCAGCCAAATGACAATCTTTATATCAATTATGCGGAACTGATTGTTGATAAAAGCGTCGAATTTCTTTTTGGGAATGGGCTTGAAATTACCATCGGCTCGAACGATGAAACCACCGGCGAAGATTATCTGAAAACCATTTGGGATGTAACCCTCAAAAAATCGCCTCAAATCTTCGACAATCATTGGGAATGCCGGCCCATCGGGCTTTGACCATCGCCCGGACGGAATCACTCCGGGCTTACCGGGAATCAACCAGACATCTTTATCAGCAAAATAATTTGGTGAAAGGTTGGATTTGGCTGGCCTCACTCACCAACCG
>JANOEF010000528.1:0-9714 GCA_031413075.1 Acidobacteriota bacterium
CTAGTCGAGGGTGCCGAATATATTTTTGACAAAATCAGCGATAGAATGGTTTGGAAGTTCAGATTGAACAGAGTTTGAGAGTTTAAGATGGATTTAGAAATCAGAAAAGCGATCGAAACCGATAAATCGCAAGTTTGGAAAATCATCAAAGCTGTTATTTCAAAGGGTGACAGCTATACTTTCGCCCCCGATACGCCTAAAGAAAAAATGCTCGATTGGTGGTTTGGTGCGGATAAAGAAACATATGTTGCTGTTCTTGGTGATGCGGAGAAAGAAATTGTCGGCACTTTTTTTCTCAAACCAAATCAACCCGACTTAGGTTCACACATTTGCAATGCGGGTTATATGGTTTCGCCGGAAGCCAAAGGAAAGGGAATCGGCAGAAAAATGGCGGAATTTTCTTTGCCCGAAGCTACGCGGTTGGGATTCAAAGCGATGCAGTTTAATTTTGTCGTCAAATCTAATGAAATCGCGGTTAAACTTTGGCTTTCGTTAGGTTTTGAAATTATCGGCGAAATCCCCGAAGCCTTTCAGCATCAGGAAAAAGGATTGGTAAATGCTTTGATTATGTATCGGAAATCGGACTAGATTTTACCTTTCTCTCTTTCTTCTTCGATTGCTTCAATCCAGAGTTTCAGCGTTAAATCATCCCGATTTGGGTTTCCTAAAATTGGACGTAGTTCAGTTTTGTAACGCAATTTCAAGATTTCCAAATCGAATGGAACAACCATCGCAAGATTTTTGACATCATCGCGATCACGTTGAATATTACGTTCAATTTTAGCAAGAGCAATATCATACGGATCTAAAGCAAAGAAACGAATATGTTTAAATGTATCTGCAAATATTTCCGTGAGTCTTTCATCATAGTTTTCAGGAAGTTGGGCAATCCCCACCCAATCAAGATAAACTTTGTATTTTCGATGAAGAATTGAGCCTTCTCCGGCTATTTCAAATAAAAAATTGGATTGGCTTTTGGGATTTACTGAAATCACATCAACATCTGCCGTAGTCCGGGCAAGTCCGTAAATTTGGGTAATCACAAATCCACCAAGACATTCAAGCTCAATTTTTTCAGATATTTGTGGGTCAATCTCCCGAAAAAATGAGAGCCAAGGTTCGGGAATTTTTTTATCACGCATAATTCAAATGTTTAATTTCAAGATCAGTTAAAATTCGCCAAATTTTAGCTTCTTTTGAACGGTTATTTTTTAACCATTTCTTTTCAACTTCGGTCAGCGAATTACAGCACAGAGTATCTTCGCGCAGTAATCTTGAGTTGGTGAGTTCCAATTTCTTTTCGCGCAAAAGATTTAACTTGTTGTCATCTTTAAACTTTGCCGCAAGTTTTTCCGCGAGATTAACGATAAAGCCGAGCCGATTTTGTAAATCGTTGATTTTGGCAATTTTTATCACAGTCTGCCAATCCATACTTGGAAAATTAAAAACTATCCAGGGTAATGCTTCGGCAATTCTGCTCTCCAGATTGTCTGATTTTAAGGCAGACAACAAAACTTCAGCAGGATTCTTTTTTTGTTCGGCTTTGAGATAGGCAAAAGGCGGATACCCAATCGAACCAATTTCTTTTGCTAAATCATTGTTGTTAGCAGGAACTAAATCATCAAGACTTATTTCAAGCGGTAAAACTTCTTCCGATAAGCCAAATACTTCAACGGCCTTTCGAGCTAACTTTGTAGTTATCGGGCGTTTATCTGTTTCCAAAAGAGATAAATAGGTTTGGGAAACACCAAGCCTTTCTGCCGTTTCAAGCTGTTCCCAACCTCTCTCTTTTCTTGATTCTAAAATTTTTTGACCATTTATCATATTACAAATTCTGTAATATGATAACATTGTTTAGAAAATTGTAGAAGTATTTTAAAGGTGAAAGAAAGAATAAAAAGATATTGACTGAAAGTAAAAAACTGCAAAAATCTTCATCTTCCATTTACCATTTATCATTTACCATTTACCATTATTCCTTATGACTATTGACGAACAAATTGCATTTATCAAAAAAGGGGCGGTTGATTTAATCCGCGAAGAAGATCTACGTAAAAAGCTTGAGCATTCTGCAAAAACAGGAAAACCGTTGCGGGTTAAACTTGGGGCTGATCCGACGGCACCTGATATTCACATTGGGCATACGGTGGTGATTCGTAAACTTCGAGCTTTTCAGGAACTCGGTCACACGGCGATTTTTCTGATCGGTGCTTTTACGGGAATGATCGGCGACCCATCGGGCAAAAATTCGACTCGTCCGCCGCTTTCTCGTGAAGAGATTGATGCGAATGCCGAAACTTATAAAACGCAGATTTTCAAACTGCTTGATCCCGACAAAACCGAAATTCGCTATAACTCGGAATGGATGGATAAATTTTCGGCGGCCGATTTTGTCAAACTTTGTTCACGGGTGACGGTCAAACAAATTTTGGAACGCGATGATTTTGAAAAACGACTTCGAGAAGAAAAACCGATTTCTTTGCACGAACTTCTTTATCCTTTGGTGCAAGGTTATGATTCCGTTGCACTTAAGGCGGATATCGAACTCGGCGGAACTGACCAAAAATTTAATTTGATGGTTGGGCGCAATCTCCAACGCGAATACGCCCAGGAACCGCAGGTTATTCTGACGACACCGCTGCTGGAAGGTTTGGACGGGGTCAATAAAATGTCGAAATCGCTCAACAATTACATCGGGATTGACGAAAATCCAAACGATATGTTTGGCAAAGTGATGTCAATTTCCGACGATTTGATGTGGCGATACTATGAATTAGCGACAGATTTAACGCCCGTTGAAATTGAAAAAATGAAATTATCAGATGAAAATCCGCGTAATTTCAAAGTTAATCTCGCCAAATCAATCATCAAAGATTTTCATTCACAGTCGGCGGCAAATGACGCAGAAGAAAATTTCATTCGTCAGTTTGTCAAAAAGGATGTTCCTGATGAAATTGCAGAAAAATCAATCGCTTTGGGGAATTACAAGCTAGTTGATTTGTTGATTCAGACTGAAATGGTCGCTTCCAAAGGCGAAGCCAAACGTCTGATTGAACAAGGCGGCGTCAAAGTGGGTGGCGAAAAAGCCTCAAATACTGGTGCGGAAATTGAAGTCAAAGGAGAACTATTATTGCAGGTCGGGAAGCGTAAGTTTTTGAAAGTAAAAGGGGAATAGATGGCAAAAAATGAACTCATAAAAATCGAAAATAGTTATGACTCGATTCTCACAAATGTTGTCGAGCTTTTAGAACAATCTCGTCGAATTTCGGCTCGTTCGGTCAATGCGATAATGACTGCAACGTATTGGGAAATCGGTCGGCAAATCGTTAAAGTTGAGCAAAAAGGCGAAAAACGTGCGGAATATGGCGAAGAACTTTTGAAAAACCTTTCAAAAAATTTGACTGATAAATTTGGTCGAGGATTTTCTGCACGAAACTTACGAAGTTTTAGATTATTTTATCTTACTTATCAGATTTGGCAGACAGTGTCTGCTAAATCTATTGAGGAGAAAGTGCAGACACTGTCCGCACAATCTTCACTGACCGAAATCGCCAAAAACTTCCCGCTTCCGTGGTCGCATTATGTCGAACTTTTATCCTGTCGTGAGGAAGCCGAACGCAAATTTTACGAAGAAGAAAGTTTGCGTGGTGGTTGGTCGGTTCGACAGTTGAAACGGCAAAAAGATTCGCAATTTTATAAACGGACTCTTCTCTCCAAAAACAAAGTTGAAATGCTCAAAAAAGGCGAAAAGCCTTTGCCGAAAGATTATGTTTCGGCTGATGAAGAAATCAAAGACCCCTTTGTTTTGGAATTTCTCAACCTCAAGGACGAATATTCGGAACTTGAATTAGAAGAAGCAATTATCAAACATTTGCAGAATTTTCTGCTCGAAATGGGAGCGGGTTTTGCATTTGTCGGGCGACAGATGCGTTTGCGGGTTGGTGATGAGTGGTTTCGGGTTGATTTAGTTTTGTTCAATCGCCGTTTGAAATGTCTGGTAATTATTGATTTGAAACTCGGAAAGTTCTCACACGCGGACGTTGGGCAAATGATTTTATACACAAACTATGCCAACGAGCATTGGCGTGAAGAAGGCGAAAATCCGCCAATTGGTTTGATTCTGTGCGACCAAAAAAGCAACGCGCTTGCACATTATACGCTCGAGAATTTACCGAATAAAATTCTGGCATCAGAATATAAAATGATTTTGCCAAACGAAAAGGTTTTGCAAGAAGAAATTGCCAAAGCGAAACGATTGATTGGAAAATAAACGCTTTAAGGTGCATAATTGCCGAAATCTTTCAGTAAATCTTAGATTAGTTCTAGCAAAGTTATTTTATGAAATTAAAAGTTATTGTCGGACTCTTATTATTAAACTGCTCTCTTGTTTTCGGGCAAACCCAAACAACCGAAACGCCGCTGAATCCGGCAATACTTCAGGATTCGGGAGCATTACAAAAACGGGCGATACGAAAGAATATTCCGCTGACCGATTCAATTCAAAAGGCTTATCGAGCCGGCACGAGAGATACCTCAGGTCGCCCCGGAGCAAATTATTGGCAACTAAAAACCGATTATTCGATTACTGCCAACCTCAATCCCGCAACACAAACTATTACAGGAAACGAAACTATAAAACTCCATAATAATAGTCCTGATAAACTCGACCGCATCGTTTTGCGTCTGGACCACAATATTTATCGTCCGAGAGTTCCACGCGGTTTTTCCGTTCCTGCCGAGACAACTGAGGGAATGGTTGTTACCCGAATTAAGGTTAATGGAGTTGATGTTGTTTTAAGCTCAGCTCCGCCAAGACAAGGTGGTCGCCAAGGGCAACAGCCAGGACAACAGAAGATTGAAAAATCATTTGCCTTTGGCTTGGATCAAACCGTTGCTACCATAGTTCTTGCAACGCCGATTGATGCGCGGGGCGCAGCAACAATTGAGATTGATTGGAACACAAAATTACCGGGCGGCGAGAGCGGGCAGGGACATCGGATGACGCAGCGATGGGAGAGCAAACTTTTTCAGCCGACTCAATGGTATCCGCGCCTGGCAAAATACGATGATTTACGCGGATGGGATACGAATGTTTATCTCGGACCTTCGGAGTTTTATAACAACTACGGAAAGTTTGATGTCAAGCTCGAAGTTCCGGCGGGATGGCTCGTCAGCGGAACCGGAGTCTTGCAAAATGCAAATGAAACCCTTGCTCCTTTTGTTCGTCAGCGGCTTGAATCTGCGTTGAAGACTGATGAAGAGGTAATGATTGTTAAAGAAGACGAACGCGGTGTCGGCAAGGCATTATTACCACGAGATAAGAATATCTGGCATTTCGTGGCGGACGAAGTCAACGATTTTGCGTGGGCAACTTCGAATGAATTTGTTTGGCGAACTACACGGGCAGATATTCCAAACAAAGGTTATGTTCCGATTCATATGTTCTATCTCCCGGAAGGAAAGAATCGCTTTGAAAAAGCCGGAAAAAATACCCGCCACGCCCTCGAATTTTATTCTAAACTTTTGATTCCATACGCCTTTCCCCAATTGACACTGCAAGATGGACCAAGTGCCGGAATGGAATATCCGATGGTCATCAATTCAAATCAAGGTGCAGCCGATCACGAGACTTTTCATCAATGGATTCCGATGATGGTCGGAACTAATGAAACTCGTTATGGATGGATGGATGAAGGGTTTAATAATTATTCAAACATTTTTTCGCGAGCAGATTCTGCCGGAAAACCCTTTAGCCTTGATTATCTGGGACAGAGATACGGCACCATCAGCGGCAGCGAAGATGAACCGATGATGATGTGGAATGCAAACCACGCCGGGATATTATATGGTTTTCAAACCTACAACAAAGTATCAATGATGTTTTCGATGCTCGGCGGAATAGTCGGCGACGACGCGATGAATGCGGCTTTCAGGAAATATGTGGAAACGTGGAAATTCAAACATCCATCGCCGTGGGACTTTACCTTTTTTATGAATAAAGAACTCGGTCGTGACTTAAATTGGTTTTGGTATTACTGGCTTTTCACCACAGAGTCAGTTAATGGCTCGATCAAAGAAGTTGCTTCGAATGGCGAAACAACCCGAGTCACAATAAATCAGGCAGGAGAAATGCCTTCACCGGTCGTCCTCAAAATTGAATTTGCTGATGGCAACGAAAAGATTAAATCCATCCCAAATGCAAAAATGATTGATGATAAAACGGCAATTGTGAAATGGAATGAGGATGTTTGGTTTACGGGAGACCGCGATTTTCAGGCCACGCTTGATTTTGGAAAACGCACTATTAAGAAGATAACTCTCGATCCATTCGGAAGATTTCCGGATTCTAATCCTCAAGATAATATTTGGACAAGCAAATAGTCTTAAGATAAACCGGCAAATCTTTGCTTCTCGGAAATTACTCAAAATTTCAAATTTCCGTGGTCGCATGACGTTTTACTTCTTTCCTGCCAAAACGGAGACGCCCGTAAGTTTTACGAAGATGAAAGTTTGCGTAGCGCTTGGAGTGTCCGCCAACTAAAACGTCAAATCACATTTTAGCCTCGGAAGACAAAATGATTTTGCCGAGCGAAGAAGTTTTGATTGAGGAAATTAACAAAGCCAAACGCTTAATTAGAAAATGAAATGGTTTGCACTAAGTATCGGCATTTTGGGCATAATTTTAACCGTTAAACCTTTTATTCGCAGTGCCAATTGGTTTATTCGGTTAGGTGATTTTCCGCGTCTTCAGGTCTCGGGAGTCTTGCTCCTTTCGCTCGTCCTGCATTTGTTCTTTTTCGATTTCAATGACTTTTTGGACTATATTTTTGCCGCTCTCATCATCGGTTGCGCAGTTTACCAAATCGGTTGCATTTTACCATTTACGCCAATTTTCCCCAAAGAAGTTCAAACCGCACGCGAACCTGACCTGGATGACACCAATCTTTCCATCTTGATTTTCAATGTTTTGATGGAAAACGAAAATTACGCCGAAGTTTTGGAATTTATCAAAAAGATTAATGCAGACGTGGTTTTATTGGCTGAGCCGAATAAAGTCTGGGCGGAAAAACTCTCGGGTTTGAAGAAAATTTATCCGTTTGAGGCTTCACATATTTTGGAAAATCATTACGGAATGATGTTTTTTTCGCGGCTCGAAATTCACGATACCGAGATTCAGTTTATCATCCAGGCGGATATTCCTTCGATTCATACGCAAATCAAACTGAGGTCGGGTGATAATATTGCTTTTCATGGTGTTCATCCGCGCCCCCCCGTGCCTGAGGAACGCGGACGTTCAACCGAGCGTGACGGCGAACTATTGCTGGTCGGCAAGGCAGTCAGAGATTCAAATTTGCCCGTCATCGTGGCCGGCGATATGAATGATGCGGCGTGGTCTTATTCCACCCGGCTTTTCAAACGAATCAGCGGTTTGCTTGATCCGCGGGTCGGACGCGGTTTTTACAATACTTTTCATGCCGGCTACAAACTTTTTCGGCTTCCGCTCGACCATGTTTATCATTCGCATCATTTTCGCCTGATTGATTTGCAACGGATAAAAAATGCGTGTGGGTCGGATCATTTTCCGATTTTGATTCATTTGAGTTATGAAAAAGACGCAACGGCTGAGCAAGGAAAGCCGGTGGCTCATCCGTCGGAAAACGAAGAAGCTCATTTAATTGTTAGTACGGCGCTCAGAGCAAACCGTTTTACCCGCAATTCGATGCATCGTTTAAAAGAAAAAATCATGAAATTGAAACAAAAGATTTCCCGCCGAAGATAATTTTATTTATAATCAAAAACTGATGTCGCAAATAATCGAAACCGAAGAAACTTTAATCATCGAAACCCCGGAAAGAGTTCAGCTGGCCTTTGCGCTGGCCTCGATCGGCAATCGTTTTCTGGCAGTCGTGGTTGATCATTTTATTCAGTTTTTAACGATCTTTATGGTGGCCTATTTTTTTGCCAGCATTTCCGGAGCCGACGATGCAATCTTAAAAAGCGAGGGGGTAGCCACGATTTTTCAGGAAATGTCGAAATGGACGATCGCCATTATGATCATCATCCTGTTTCTGCTTTTTACCGGTTATTTCATCTTTTTTGAATGGATTTGGAATGGACAAACACCCGGTAAACGGCTCATGAAACTCCGCGTCATTCGCGAAGACGGTCGTCCGATCACTTTTTGGGAAGCTCTGGCCCGCAATCTGTTACGGCTGTTTGATTCATTTCCGGGAACGGTTGTTCCGATTTATTCGGTTGGACTGATCACGATTTTTTTGAGCAATCGCGATCAACGCATCGGTGATTTTTTCGCCGGCACGGTGGTCGTGCGCGAGCGATTCGACGAGGCTCCGACCTTTGCCGAAACTTTTTCCAACCCGACCTCAGATGCCGCTTTTCGGCGGGTCCAAAAACAAACGCCGTTTACGGCTGAACTGAAAAGCGTGACTGATCAGGAAATCGAAGTGGTCGAAACATTTTTGCGGCGGCGGTGGGATTTGACCGAGCGCCAAAGAATCTGGATGGCCTGGCGCGTAGCCCTGCCGATTATGTATAAAATCAAACCCAGCTATGACTTACAGACGTTTACCTACGAAGGTTTTTTAGAAGAATTAATCCATCGGTATCACGTCAAAGGCCGTTTTTTAAATTGAGGTTTATTTTAATCTCAATTGATGTTATTTTCTTAATTCGTTTCTCCCCTTAGATTAATTCAATGAAAAATATATTGATAACAGGCGGAGCCGGATTCATCGGCTCGCATTTGGTTGATAAATTGCTGGCGGAAAATAGTTGGAAAGTGACTGTTGTTGATGATTTTAACGACTTTTACTCACCCGAAATCAAGCGTTCAAATATTGCTCACCATTTAAATAACGAAAATTTCAAACTGGCTGAAACCGATATTCGCGATGCGGCAGGTCTGGAAAAGATCTTTGCTGAAACAAAGTTTGAGACAATCGTTCATCTGGCGGCCCGGGCCGGAGTCCGACCATCCTTGAGCGAACCGAAACTTTATACCGAAACCAATGTCAATGGAACCCTAAATCTTCTCGAACTCGCACATCAGCACCAGATCAAACAATTTGTTTTTGCATCATCGTCCAGCGTTTACGGCATTAATTCTAAAATTCCGTTTTCCGAAAATGATCGGATTCATCAACCGATCTCGCCTTATGCCTCAACCAAAGCCGCCGGCGAACTGATTTGTCACACCTATTCGCATCTGTATGGCATTCGCATCGTTTGTCTGAGGTTTTTTACCGTCTATGGCGCACGCCAGCGTCCTGACCTGGCAATTCATAAATTTTCAAAATTGATTTCTGAAGGACAATCAATTCCGGTCTTTGGCGATGGCACGACCCGCCGCGATTACACTTATATTGACGATATTATTCAAGGGGTGAGGGCTTCAATTGATTACGATAAAACGCCATACGAAATTTTTAACCTGGGCGAATCGCAAACGATTGAACTACGCGAATTAATTGAAGTTTTAGAAGAAAATTTAGGTAAAAAAGCAATTATTGAGCGCAACCCGATGCAGCCCGGTGACGTTCCGGTGACGTTTGCCGATATTACCAAAGCCCGGGAACTTTTGGGCTATAATCCAACCACTAAAATTACAGAAGGAATTCCGAAATTTGTCGAATGGTTCCTGGGTCAGTAAGCGGTAAGCGGTAAGCGGTAAGCTGTAAGCGGTAAGCTGTAAGC
>JANOEF010000529.1:0-3648 GCA_031413075.1 Acidobacteriota bacterium
TTGTCGCCGATGGCGTGAATATAAACTTGCAACCCCGCTTTGTCCGCCATTGCGACCACATTGTTGAGTTGCTCCTGCGTGTAAGAAGGCGAGCCGGAAGTGTCGGGTTTGTTGGAATACGGCGCAAGCATCGCGGCGGTGTAAGATTCGATAACTCCATCAACTGCAATCTTTATCGCCTTGACACGAAGCATCGGCGAATCGTATTTTTTCGAGGCTTCGACGATTTTGTCAATGTCGGCTTGTTTCGTGTTCGGACCGACGCTAAACGCAAACGAAGTTCGCAAAGTCAGTTCGCCTTTCTGCAAAAGTTCATCATAAAGTTCGACCTCGCCCAACGAGCCGTGAGCGTTTTGGATACTGGTAATGCCCAAAGATTTCGCCCGTTCTATTCCTTTTTTGAGGGCTTCGAGATCCTGTTCTTTGGTCGTCGCCGGAATGTTTCGGGCAATCAAACCTTGTGCGCCTTCTTTAAAAGTGCCGCTCGGATTCCCTTTTTCATCGCGGACGACTTCGCCAAATCCGGTAAATTCTGTCTTATTCGTGACGCCCGCCATTTCGATCGCTTTAGAATTTGCCCAACCTGTGTGCCCATCATACGCCCGCACATAAACCGGACGGTCTTTAATCACCTCGTCAATGTCGGAATTTAACGGCAAACGCGCATTCGGAAAAATTGAATATTGCCAGCCGCCGCCCGTTATCCACGGCACTTTCGGGTTTTCCCGGGCAAATTTAAGAATCATCTGTTGAGCTTCGGCGAGAGTTTTGGCATCGGTCAAATCAACCTGAAAAAGCCGCGTCGAACTGCCGAGAAAATGAACGTGCGAGTCGTTCATTCCGGGTAGTGCAAATTTTCCGCCGAGATCAATTTGACGGGTTTCTTTACCGATAAATTTTTTGAGACTCTTTTCTGTTCCGACGCCGATGATTTTGTTTCCGCTAATCGCGACGGCTGAAACTCGTGCGTTATTATCCGTCCAAAACCTGCCGTTTTTTAGAATTAAATCAGCCTTTTGGGTCTGAGCAAAAGCGGTTGAAAATAAAAGGCAAATGGTTAAAGCGGTTGAAAATAAAGTTGTTCTCACAAATTGTCTCCTCAGTTTTTGGATAGATTATAACGCAATTGTGGAAAATGTTTGAATGGGGGTGATGTGAGTCTTTTTATGAGATTATTTAACGAATGAACTTACCCGTTTATTTTAATCCAAAGAGAAGGATAATCGTTCGGGCTCTCAGGATAGTCCAATGTGTCAGGACCAATGAAAAGTGCGTTACCATCAAACAAGTACATTATTCGGCGAATTTCAGCTATTGCTTTCTTTACCGATAATTTTATATTTTTGCTATTAATGATAGCGTTACGGTCGCAGATGATCTCAACGGTCTTACCATTACCGTCATGAGCATGCCATAAAATTAGCTTCATCTTGACGCTTAACCCATCAATATTACGTTCATAGTTAAAGTGCAGCATAAGAATCTTACCGGTGCGGAAGAATTCAAGGTATTCAGCCGGTGAATACGTCTTTTCCCACTCAGCTTTCGTTGTTTCATTAGACCAGGTGGAAAATTCGTAAGTGTGCGATAGAGAGCTATTAGTAAGTTCTGCAAAAGGAAAAGTCAGATCGTTCACTTGTGTATTCGGAATGTATCCTTCGAAAAAGCACATGCCGCTATAAAGTTCATCAATCAAATCCTGGAATTGCGGCCAAATCTGTTCAAAGTCCATGTCCATCTTTCGTATTATAGTGCCGCGCATCCGGCATCTCTCTTAATTTGCGGATTATTCCAGAAGCAAGAAAACTTAAAAAGTATCAGTCTTTCCTAATTCTTTTTCGGCATTCCGCCGTAATACAACGGACTTTCGGTGGTGATCAGATTGAGCGGATAAACGGGGGCCCCACGGGCAACATGACGAAAGAGATGTAAAACTTCTTCTCCGCGCAATTCGACATCGTTCATCTCTTCGAGAGTCATCCAGGCCGCGCCTAAACTTTCGTCATCCGGCTCGCTTTTGGGCGGAGTGTTATCGGCGGGGTGAGCCAATAAAATAAAGCGGACTCTGGCAGTCCCGTCCAAAATCGGGGTGTGCTGGATTCCTAAAACTCCTTCAATTTCGATGGGAACGCCGGTTTCTTCCAAAGTTTCCCGTAGCGCCGCCCGAATAAAATCCTCGCGCGGTTCAATCCGTCCGGCCGGGAGATACCATTTTTGCTCGTGTTTGCGCTCGTGAACGAGCAGAAACTTGTCGTCCCGGCGGACTACGACCAGGACAAAATACCAGGTTGGAATCGGTTCACGCGCCATAACTGTCCGTTTCTATTTTTTCGATCATAACTGACAAGGGATTGAGCCGGACAAAGAAATTGAGTTGCTGACCCAGCTCGGGATCACAGCTCAAAACCGCTCATCCGACAAAGTGCGCCGACAAAGGTCTATTTTGAATCAGCAAGTTCTTTTCGTAAATAAACGGCCACGTCAGTGATAAATTGATGAACCGAGGCTTCGGCAATTCGATGTCCGACCATGGCATCAACCAGACTTCCCAAAACCCCCAGCGGTGGTTCGTAATTTCCTGACAAATACAGTTGAGTTTCGGTCGAAGTCAGCGGATAGACGGAAAGTTCAGCTTTCATAAACGGAAAAAGTCCCGGCATTTTTGCAGCTTCCCATTCGAGCTGAATGCGGGTGATCGGTGACGAAATTGCTTGTTTCGGCTGTTCCTCCACAGATTTTACCGAAATGTCGATGTCTGTTCCGATCTCAATTCCGGCAATATTAACGTGTAATTCCGAGGCTACCGTTTTGGCCCGCATCGCCGCAATCTTAGTGGCATTGCGAAAAACTTCCGAAGCATCTGCGGTCAATTTATCCCTTACGGCCTGGTAAGGATGATTAACATAGTCATAAACATTGATTGCTTTACTCACAAAAAATGATGCTCCTTCTTATTTATCTATAAAAACAAGGTCAGTATAAGCCAAAAATGAATTTTGGACAAAGTTCGGTCAAATTTGTTCAATTTACTGAAAATCGTTGGTTAATTCTACTTTGTCAAATTGAATCAAAATGGATCAATGACTATTCTGTCGCCGGGAGCGTAGGCATCCTGGCCTGCCAAAGGCATCAGCCTTTGAAAAAGGTTTAGTCACCTTCAAGTTAATTTTCGTTAAAGTTTCTCGCGCCTGGACAGATATTTGATTATTTTCAACTTGAACGTTGTTAAACTTTGAAAATTTTCATTAGCGCGAATAAATGAGAGATAAGCAGGTAAGCAAAAAAAATGCGGCAGATTGAAAATAAAGAAAAACTGGCAAATAATTGAGCAACTTTGGTTTATAAGTTTTCTTCATTGTCCATTGTCCATTGTTAATTTTGCATTGGTGCTTATTTGATTATTTTCAACTTGAACGTTATTAAACTTGGGTTAGATTGCGGTGCAATCTAGCAGGCAAGGATGCCCGCGCTCCCAGCCAACAACTACTTTGTCAGATTAAAAAGTTAAGGAACGTGCAAAAAATAAGTTATAACGATTTGGTTTTGTCTCCGAAGGAGACTGACATTATAGCGTAGCGAGCATCGCTACGTTAGCTCAAGCAAGCGTCCCGTCTCTGAAGGAGACGAACATATAACTCATTGATTGTT
>JANOEF010000530.1:0-7969 GCA_031413075.1 Acidobacteriota bacterium
GATAAAATCCTTTCACAAATCGGTTCATTATATCATATTACTTTTGCTTAGGTGCTTAGCTGATAAACCTCCGCCTGTAACACCATTTTTGGTGAACGGAATGAGGGATAGCGCAGACGACAGCCAACCCGGCTGAGAAACTCCGCCGACTTTGATTTCGTCAATGATATTGTTTTCGCCATAGATTGCTATGGCTTTGGCTAAAACTTGTTTTTTAGTAGCTTCGTCGGGAAGGGTTCCCACGAGCCGATATTTCCCGTTTTCGAACGTAAAATCCAGCGATGGTGCCGCCAGAGACGTATTCGCATTGGCTTTGTTGGTATTCGTGGCAATGTTTGTGCCGCCTGCTTGGAAGGCGGCTATTTCGCCGTAGTGCATCCAAGCGCAGAGAATAAACAACAGAAGCAATGCCAATAAAGCGATCATCAGACCTAACTTTGTTGACACAACTTTTCCTCCAGAAATTTAGAATTGGGGGGCTGATTTTTTATTCGCTTTTAGTTAATAACGAATTCTTAAAAAAATCAATGACCCGTTCATCATAAATTCCGGATTGTTCAATTGATGCACTAATAATGTTGTAGCCGGAGGGCATTAAATCGAGTTTTCTCTCGACACTTGCTTGATTTGAAAAACAGTCGGCGACTTCGGCAGTTGAGGCTTGAATTTTAGGAGTATCGTTTCCGGCCATCACTAACACTTTTCGGTTTGAAATAGTTTTGGCTGCTTCACACATTGATTCACGGCTGTAACCGCCATTTATAAAATAAGAATAGGTGCCTAATTGGGCAATTTTCGAGGTCAGCAGACTGGCAAACGGATATTTTCGGTTAATGATATTGGCCAATAAATCATCGGAATCTTTTAAGACCGAATCTAGGGCTAAAGCTTTGACATTAGGCTCTTTGGAGGCAGCTGAAATTGCAGCCAGGGCTCCTAATTCAACCCCGTAAATGCCAAAAGTCCGGCCGACCAATTCAACATTATTTTCAGATTTAAGTCCTTTCAAATATTCGATGGCGGCAATCGTATCATCAGCTTCGTGTCCACCTAAAAAAGTTCTTTTACTTAAGGGCGCTTCACCATGTCCACGCAAATCGGGCATCAAAATTGTAAAATCTGTCGCTTCATTGAGTTTTACTCCGAGATTTAAGACCCACGAGCGGTCGGCACCGTAACGGTGCAGCAAAACCACCGCCGGGGCGCCTTCTGCTCCACGCAAAAGCCAACCGCGGGCCGGTGTTCCATCCATATTGATCCACGTCTCATCCGTGACTTTGGCCCCTCGGGTACTGAGTAAACCGTATTTTTCGGGTGTCACTAAATAAGCAGTGTTCGGAGCAGTTGCCGAACTGTGAACCAGCCATATCGAAGCTCCGATGACTGAGATGAATAGTAAAACTACGACTGGTAATAATAAACGATAGAAACTTTTGATCAGACGCTTGGTTGATGCCATAACCTTATTCCTTAAAAAATGTAGAAATTTGGGGGAATTGATTGCAATTAAGCAACTAAAATTTGATTTAGGGATTCTTAAAAAAAAGTCCTACAGATTTCGGACTTATGGTAAGCTACATTAATGTTAGCATAGCTCGTCACGAGAAAGGAAGCACTATTAAAACATGAAAACACTTTTTTTGATTCTTTTAACTTTGTTTTTCGCCATTGGATTAAATATTTCGGCCCAGCCCGCTGCCAAACCCGAAGTGGGAATGTCGGGTACTAATAATTCGGCTCTCAATATTATGCCGCTGTCAGAGGTGAAAGAAGGAATGATCGGCACTGCCTGGACGGTTTTTCGCGGAACTCAGGCCGAAGAATTTAAGGTTGAAATTTTTGGCGTAGTGCCGGGAGCAGTAGGACCAAAACAAGATATGATTGTCGGCAAAATTAGCGGAGGCGGGGCGGATCGAACCGCTGTGTTTGCCGGAATGTCAGGATCGCCCGTCTATGTCAATGGTAAATTGATCGGCGCACTTTCATACAGTTTTCCATTTTCAAAAGAAGCTATTTGCGGAATTACTCCAATCGAACAGATGCTTCAGATTTTTGAGCAAAAGAGCGGATCTGCCCAAAAAGCTAAGTCTCCCCGTTCATTTTCGTTCGCCGAATTGGCTTCGACCGATTGGAAGGCAATTTTTCCGCGGGGGCGGGTGTCCAGCTCAATTTTGGCGGGAGCTGAACCGAACTCGGCTTTGAGTTCTATTGTTGGACAAACTTTTCAACCGATTGCCACGCCTGTTTCATTTAACGGGTTTTCCCAGGAAACATTGAATCTTTTTGCACCTCAATTGATGAGTGTCGGTTTGATGCCGATTGCTGCGGTCGGTGGGGCGGCAAAAATGACCCCACTCAAAAAGTATGATGATCAAACCCTGCGGGGCGGTGCTTCAGTTTCGATGCAATTGACCCGGGGTGATTATTCGATGGCAGCTTCCGGAACCGTAACTTTACGGGATGGGGAAAAAATTTACGCCTTCGGTCATCCATTTTTAGGACTTGGGATTTCGGATTTACCGATGTCTGAGTCTCATGTGATAACAGTTGTTCCCAACCTTAACAATTCTTTCAAATTAGCAGTGCCGGATGCAATGGTCGGAACTATGACCCAGGACAGAAACACCGGTGTCTATGGTAATCTGGGGCAATCGCCCAAGATGATTCCGGTTAAATTAACCGTCCAAACCAGTCGAAACACACAGGAAACCTATAATTTTGAAATTGCCGGTGATGATTTTTTAACTCCGGTATTGCTCAATATGACCATTTTTAATTCTTTAACCGCCACCGAAAGAGCGCTTGGAGACACGATGGTCACGTTAGACGGTGAAGTCAAAGTAAAAGGGCAAAATCCGATTACATTTGAACGTCGTTTTGCCGGTATGCAAGCTGCACAATTTGCCTCCGGCTCGGTTGCAATGCCTGTCAGCGCATTATTCCGGGCGGGTTTTGCCCACACCGAAATTACCGAAGTCAATCTCAAATTAACTTCGATTGATGACAGCAAAACAGCCATCCTGCAGAGAATTGCACTCAATCGGACTGAAGTTAAAGCAGGCGAATCATTTGAAATTCAAGCTTTCGTTCGTGCTAACGACGGGCAGGTTTTTGTGCAAAAAATTCCGGTCAATGTTCCCAAAGATACGCCCGAGGGGACACTGTTGATCAGTGTTGGTGACGGTGGTTCCCTGCAAAGACTATCACCTGCTAATCAATTTGTGCCAAAAGATTTAGCCGAACTAATCAAAACAATTAACGAAATAAAGAAAAACGACCGACTCTATGTTCAGACTTTCCGTATTACCAACGGAGCGATAATTGGCTCAAAAGAGATGCCCAATTTACCGCCATCAGTCCTGGCGACGCTTAATAATGACCGGACAGCAGGAGGGTTTACCCCGACGGTTTTAACGGCATTGATTGAAACCGAAGTTGCCCCGGCAGAATTTTTGATAACCGGACAGCAGGTTCTAACCATCGAAGTTGTTCGTTGAGGGTAAATTGTAGTTTTGTCATTTTAATGGAAGCGATCCCCATCACAATTTTACATCAATTATTAAAACTTTATGTCTGATTTAGCCGGACTTCTCCAGGCCATTAGCTTTTCGGCCAAAAAACATCGTGATCAGCGTCGCAAAGGCGGCGATGCCGAACCGTATATCAATCATCCTTTGGAAGTTGCAAATTTGCTAGCCGGAGTCGGAAATGTCACTGATCATGAGATTCTCATGGCGGCTGTATTGCACGATACCATCGAAGACACAGAAACTACTGCCGATGAATTGACCGAACTTTTCGGCGAGAATGTTTGCTCGATGGTGTTAGAGGTCACGGACGATAAATCGTTGGCAAAACACGTGCGAAAGCTTAAACAGATCGAACACGCTCCGCATCTTTCTGACGGCGCCAAACAAGTCAAACTTTGCGATAAAATCAGCAATGTTTCGGACGTTTTGAATAACCCTCCGGCCGATTGGTCAGCCGAGAGAAGATCTGAATACGTCAATTGGGCTCGCAAAGTGGTAGATGGCTTGCGGGGAACCAATCACGAATTGGAAAAACATTTTGATCTGCTGATCAAAAAAGCGGATTTCGATTAAATGTAACACACACAAAAGTAAACAAAATCGTTGAAAAGCTTTTAGCCGTCTCTTATTAGACTTTCAACTTTTCCCAACAGACTTTAGCTGATTGATTGTCAAATTTCCCCAGGTTTTCGAACCTGATTGCGAAAAATCCCGCACTTAAAAGTGAAAATTTACCAGTGAAACCGTTCTCTTCTGATGATTTTGTTTGTCGTTTGGGCGCATCCCCCAAACCCGGTTGACTTCAAAAAATCAACCGTTAAAGTCCAGACTATTTGCGTTTACCACCTTGATTTCATTGTTTTCAACAAAACTTCATGCAATCATCAGGCTTTATCACTCGCCTTTTGGAAATTTGCCATATCTCTCAACAATTTACGGCCCAATTCGAATTTGAATTTATTCTTCAATTTTTGTTAAATAGTTTTTCATATTGTAATTGCGACCAGTGACTTCCACACACTTTGGAATAAAGATTGCATAATTGTCATTCAGGAAACTGAAAATTTGAGGTCAGGGTATGAAAATATTGATAGGTTACGATGGCTCGGAATCCGCGAATTTGGCACTTGAAGATTTACCACTTGCCGGATTGCCTGAAAATGTCGGTGCCGTAGTAATGACCGTTGGCGAGGCTTGGGAATTTCCGATAGTAGCTGACCGTGTGACCCTCAGTACCGCCGGATTTGTGTTGCCAATGGGTACGGCGGTCGGCCAGCATCTTTCAGAGGTTAAAAAACAAGCTCAAATAACTGCTTCGGCGGCGGCTCGGAAAGTTAAAGATATTTTTCCCGAATGGAAAGTTACTGCAGTTTCCGCAACCGGCAAGTCTGCTTTCGAATTAATAAAAAAAGCGGATGAGTGGTCTCCTGACCTGATCGTGGTCGGGTCGCAGGGACGCTCCACCATCGGGCGATTTTTTCTTGGGAGTGTTTCGCAGAAGGTCTTAAACGAATCAAATTGTTCAGTTCGGATTTCTAAAAAAGGAGGTTCGGGAGAACATTCGGAACTTCGGATTTTGCTGGCCGTTGACGGCTCTGAAAATGCAGAAAAGGCTGTCCGCGAAGTCGCCGGTCGGTTGTGGAAACCCGGGACTGAATTTAGATTGATAGCTGTTAATGATCCTTTTATTCACAACGAACTTGGTTTTATAGCTTGGAATTTTGATAAAAATCAGCCGGAAAAAAGTCAAAAATCAGAAGAATGGATTGAAAAAACAGTCAAAACTCCGGCCAGCATTCTGCAATCGGCAGGTTTGACCGTTGCGGAAGCAATCGGTTGGGGCGATGCGGGGAATATCATTTTACACGAAGCAAAAGAATGGGGCGCGGACACAATTTTTCTGGGGGCGCGCGGCTTGACCCGTTTCAAAAGATTTCTGCTGGGCAGCGTTTCCTCTTTTGTCGCATTGAGGGCGGAATGTTCGGTCGAAATCGTCCGCTGATTCTTCACGATCTAAGAAAACAGGAAAAAATAATGCTGCATCAAGGATTGACAACTCAGGAAGCGTCTATGAGACTCGAGAAATTTGGTCGGAACGCTCTCCCGGAAAAGAAACCGATGCCGCTCTGGATGAGGTTTTTGCGGCAATTTCAAAGTCCGCTGATTTACATTCTACTGTTCGCACTGATGGTTGACATTTCGATTTGGACTATCGAAGGCGCAACCGGATTTCCGGTTGAATCAATTGCGATCGGAATGATTTTACTGCTCAATGCAGGGCTCGGAATTTATCAGGAAGGCAAAGCCGAAGCCGCCCTCGCCCGTCTCAAAGCACTCGCCGCGCCGCTCGTCTGGGTATTTCGTGACGGCGCGATCAAACATTTGCCAAGTTCCGAACTGGTTCCCGGCGATATCATTCGGATCGAAGCGGGTGATCGGGTTCCCGCCGACGGTGAACTGCTCGAAGCTCAAGGCGTGATGCTGGACGAGTCTATCCTGACGGGGGAATCCGTTCCGATTGATAAAGGTGAAAAAGGCGAAATTTACAGCGGAACCTTGTTTGTGCGGGGCAAAAGTTTTGCCGAAATTACCGGGACGGGATCTCACAGTGCGATGGGAAAACTGGCCACCATGATCGGCGAAATCGAAACCAGCAAGACTCCGCTGGAACGCCGTCTCGATGTTTTCGGAAAACGAATCGCCTATGCCATTCTCGCTCTCGCAATTTTTCTGGTGATGGCCGGACTTTACATCGAAGGAATTGAACGAATCGGGCATATCTTGCTTTTTGCGGTTGCGTTGGCAGTTGCCGCCGTTCCCGAAGGACTTCCTGCAGTTTTAACTTTAACGCTTTCGCTCGGCGTGGAACGAATGGCAAAAAGAAAAGCCGTTGTCCGCCGTTTGAGTGCGGTTGAGGCACTCGGCTCAGTAACGGTCATCGCCACCGATAAAACCGGCACTTTGACCGAAAACAAGATGTTTGTCAAAGACATTGACAGTGGCGAAAGAGAGCTTGCTTTGAGAACGATGGTGTTGGCAAACGACGCGGAAATAGGAGCCGGGGTCGGCGACCCTCTGGAACTTGCTCTGCTCGAATATGCCAAGAAAAACAAAATTGAAATTTCGGCGGAAAATACTAAATTTCCACGAATATCGGTTCTTCCATTTGAGAGCCAACATAAGTTTATGCGCGTCACGGTTGAGGAGCGTGGCATCCTTAAAAGTTATTTGAAAGGCGCGCCTGAAGTGATTATCAAACGCAGTATTCTCTCCCCGAAAGAACGGCAAAATTGGGAGGAAAAGGCAGAAGGTTACGCCAGTGAAGGTTTTCGCATTCTCGGACTCGGCTGGTGCGACGGCGAAGGCGATACTAAACTTCATTTCGGGGGATTGGTTTTGTTGTGGGATCCGCCGCGTCCCGAAGTCCGGGACGCCATCAGAAAAGCTCAGGAAGCCGGAATCCGCGTTGTCATGATTACGGGTGACCATCCGGCCACCGCTTTGGCAATCGCCAATGAAGTCGGGATTCCGCCGAGCCGTGTTCTGACAGGTTTTGATATTGAAGAACTGGCCCCGGATGTTCTGCGAAAGACCATCAAGAACGTCAATATTTTTGCCCGGGTTGCCCCGGAACATAAACTCCGGCTGGTCGAAGCTCTGCAAGCTAATCAGGAAGTCGTCGCCGTGACGGGTGATGGAGTGAACGATGCTCCGGCTCTCAAACGCTCGGATGTCGGGGTAGCAATGGGCGAACGGGGTAGTGATGTTTCTCGCGAAGTGGCGGATTTGGTGTTGCTTGATGATAATTTTGCCACTATCGTAGCCGCGATCGAAGAAGGACGCAGTATTTACGAGAACATTCAGAAATTTAACCGCTTTTTGTTTTCGACCAATCTTTCATTGGTGATTTTAGTGGTCGGCGGCTCGATTGGCTCATTTATTTTCGGTTTAAAGGATGCCGGCGGAGGTTTACTGCTACCGCTCACGGCAGTTCAGCTTTTGTGGATAAATGTGATTGGGAACGGGCCGCCCGCTTTGGCTTTGGGATTGGATAAAAACAACGGCGTCATGCAAAGGCCGCCGCGTGATCCGAATTCTTCGCTACTTGACGGTGAATCTCTCAAATTTATTCTATTTACCGGAATTATCAAAGCCGGAGTCGGCGGCATTTTACTGGTTACTCTGCCGCTTTTCGGTTACGGAATAATTGCGATTCGCACCGCGATTTTTATTTTCGAATCAATGGCGCAATTATTCTTTTCTTATCCATCACGGCGAATTTCGGTTCTCCCAGCCTTAAATCCGGCGCTTCATATCGCAGTCGCATTCGGCTTTGTGCTCCAAATTCTGACTATCTATATTCCTTTTTTGCGAGAATTATTAGGGTTGACCGTGCTCGATACCCAGGTTTTACTCATTCTGACAGTGACGATTTTGGC
>JANOEF010000531.1:0-5401 GCA_031413075.1 Acidobacteriota bacterium
AAATATTGTGGTTTGTTTACCTATTTTGCTTGCTTGAAATCAAAAAATGCAGTTTTTAGTTCCAAAACTTAAAAGCAAATCACAATATGTTGTGGTTTTAGAATTGGTCAAATACACTATGTCGGTGCTAAACAGCTACAAAAAAATTGAAAAAGGTTAATCGTTAATAGTTAAGTGGAGCCGCCGGATAATCAACCAATTAACCATTTACAATTAACCATTTACCAATTATTCTAAGCCGCTTTTGCTAATTGTTCTTTTTCATCTTGATGGTTCAAATCATAGGCGTAAACGTCTGTTATCAAACCGAGTTTTTCCATTATCCGCAGTTCGATCCAGTTAATATCCAGCTCTTTCCAATTCAAACCGTGTCGGGCCGAACGCGGATAGGCGTGATGATTATTGTGCCAGCCTTCGCCCCAGGTGAGAATTGCGACCAAAAAGTTATTTCGCGAATCGTCACGGGTTTCAAAACGCCGGCTGCCCCACAGATGAGTCGCGGAATTGACCAACCAGGTGCAATGCCATCCCCAAACAGTTCGCAAAAAGACTCCCCACAAAACCATTGACCAGCCGCCGACGGCAAATAAAACTGCCGCCAACACAATTGTCGGAACTGCGTAATATTTGTCCAAAGCGGGGTAAAATCTGTCTTTCATTAAATCGGGCGAATAGCGTTGATGGGTGGCCAGATCATGCTCCTGAGCCGTTCCTCGAAAAACCCAGCCGACGTGTGACCAAAAGATTCCGTTGCGTGGACTGTGCGGGTCGTTGTCGGTGTCAGTAAAAGCGTGATGAAGCCGATGGGTCGTAACCCACGAAAGAGCGCCCGCCTGGAGGGCAAAAGTGCCGCAAAAGGCCAGCAAGTATTCGAGCCATTTCGGAGTTTTGAAACCGCGATGCGTCAACAGACGATGATAACCGAGTCCGATTCCGAGACTTCCGGCAATCCACCAGGTGACGGCGGCAACCAACAAATTTGTCCAGCTAAAGGTAAATAAGGCCCAGACGGCCAAGATATGAAAAATCGTGATGGCCGAAATTGTGAACCATTGTATTTTTTTTGATTTTGCTTGTTTAAATTCAATTATGTTTTGCATTTTCCCTCGTTATAAGACCTCTAAAATCAGCAACAAAATTATCCTAACAGGTTTTAATCCAAAGGATTGTAAGACTTTTGTAATCATTTTGAACGGATAAAAACAGCTCGAAAAATATTTGAACAAACCCGTCTTTTTTGGCGTCTAAACAAAGTAGGGAATAAAGTCAACCTGTCCGAAACATTATATTTTCAGGGTTAGCGGTAAACTTTGTCTTTTCAAGGTTGATTTTATTTTGTTAAACTAAAAATTCTGAAATCTAAACCAAGGAGTGTTTTTTCAAATGAAACGAGTGAGCATTTTATTAGCAGTGTTTTTAATGGCGTTGGTGATTGCTGTTCCAAACAGCCTGGCCGGAGAATTTACGATTGGTTCGACCGTCGAAAATTTCAAACTTTCCGATATTAACGGAGTTGAAAAATCTTTTAATGATTTAAAGGGCGAAAAAGGAACGATGGTCATTTTCCTCTCGGCACAATGCCCGGTGGTCAAACAATACAATGACCGAATGAATCAAGTCGTCGCGGATTACAAAACCAAAGGGATTAATTTTATCGGCATCAATTCCAATTCCACCGAATCGTTGGACTGGGTAAAATCACATGCCGAAGAAAATTATACTTTTCCGATGCTGATTGATAAAGATAATGTGTTGGCCGACAAGTTTGGTGCGGTCGCCACGCCGGAAATCTACTTTTTTGACAAGGACAGCAAGCTTGTCTATCACGGTGCGATTGATAATGACCGCAAAGGCGACAATATTACCACCAAATTTTTACGCACCGCGCTGGATGAATATTTAGATGGCAAAGCTATCAAAATGAATAAAACCAAAGCCTTTGGCTGCACCATCAAACGGGTTGAGAAACAAGTTAAAAATAACTAGTGATTTATGAAAAAAAGTTTATTAACTATCGGGCTGGCCATGCTTTTAATGATTTGCGCCAATGAAATTTTGGCACAGAAAACCAAAGGCAAAACGGCACCAAAAAAAGCACCGGTGACGGCGAAAAAAACAACCCCTGTCAGACCTCCGGCAAATCTTCCGAAAGTGGCGCAGGTTGATGCGATTGAGCTCCAAAATCTGCTCAAACGCGAGGGCGAAAATCAAAAACCGCTGCTGGTCAATTTTTGGGCGACCTGGTGTGCACCATGCATCGAGGAATTCCCTGATCTGGTCAAAATTGATACCGACTACAAAGGAAAGATTGATTTTATCACGGTCACGCTGGATGATATTGAAGAAATAAACACCGGTGTTCCCAAATTTTTGCAACGGATGAAAGCCGAGATGCCGACTTATTTGCTCAAAACAGCCGATGAGGGCGAAACCATTTCAGCCGTTTATAAAGATTGGCAGGGCGGTCTCCCGTTTACCATTTTTTACGATGGCAAAGGAATGATGGTTTACAATCGTCAGGGAAAGATCGTCGTCAGCACTTTGCGCAGTGAAATTGAAAAAATAACGAGTAAATAACAATTATTTTTCGAGTCCAAATATGACCAAATCGCTTCCAATTGGGGGCGATTTTTTCGTTTGAAACTGGCTTATTCAAACAGAAAAGACAAAAATCAAGGATTGATGATGCAATTCCAATTTTCCACCGTCGAAAAAGTAGAAATAAGCGAAATTATTGAGGTTTTTTAACCTGGCTTAAACCGACAGCTTTCCCGGTTCGTCCGAAATAGATCTAATTTCCACCGATCAAAAACTGACGAAAAAGAGTTACCAACACCGGCTCAGCGATTAAACAAACTACCTTAAATATTTCATCTTGAATCCATTAATCAGATTTTAGCGAAACCAATTTTAAGACAAAAGTATTATCTTTGGTGTCAAAAAGTATCAACTATGATGCGAACTGTCTAAAAGACAAAAAATAATGAACAAGGGGTTATCATGTTTCAAAAATCAGATTATCTAATATTGGGAGCGGCGTTTCTTTCGTTTCTATTTTCAATTGCACTGTGGTTTGGTGTCTTCGGACCAAATCAAAAAGATGCCGGAATTTTTGTCGGTTTATGGGTGCCTTCAATTTTAGGATTAGGCATCTATTCCGTCTTGAGAAGTCGAGGAAACTAATCAATATGGAAACGATAATATTCGTAGTAGGTGTCTTTGTAATGATGATGGTTATTGGTGGTTGCTATTTGACGATGATGTTGTCATTTACGTCCGCAGCCCAGAAAGACAAAAAATAATCATTGCAAAAAATTTAACCATCCGAAAATACTCGTTTTGGTCAATAATGCTGTTAAATCGTTTCAAACTCAGTTTTGAAACGATTTTCAGTTTTCCAGATGAATGCTTGAAATATCCAGACAAACTTTCAGAGAAAAATTTGAGAGAATAGACTAAAGTAGTGGTATGTTTGAAACAAAGCTAGAAAAAATACTCGAAAATGTCGAACAAATTGAGCCTGTCAAATACGGCAGAACTCGCAATTTTCTGAATGGTGCAGTAACCAAACTTTCCCCTTATATCAGTCGCGGCGTGATTTCTACCAAATATGTTTTAGAACGAACTTTGGCGAAAAACCATAAGTTTTTTGAGATTGAAAAGTTTCTGATGGAACTTGCCTGGCGTGATTATTTTCAAAATGTTTGGTTAAAAAACGATTTGGATACCGATTTGAAACAGCCGCAACCCGATGTCCAAAATTCTTCAATGCCAAAAGCAGTTTTGCAGGGCGAAACCGGCATCGAAGCACTTGATAAAGCGATAAATAATTTATACGAAACAGGCTATATTCATAATCACGTGCGAATGTATCTTGCTTCGATAACTTGCAACCTCGCCAAAAGTCATTGGAAAGTTCCGGCTCAATGGATGTATTTTCATCTTTTAGATGCAGATTGGGCGAGTAATGCACTGAGTTGGCAATGGACTGCCGCCGCTTTCAGCCACAAAAAATATTACGCTAACCAGGAAAATATCAACAAATATTGCGGCACTTATCAAACCGGAACTTTTCTTGATGTGCCTTATGAAAACATTCCCGATCTGAAAATTCCTGACGTCTTGCAAGAAACCGAGTCGCCGATACTGCAAACACATTTGCCGAAAAAAGAAAGGATTTCAGTTGATAATGCGCTCCCGACTCTGGTTTATAATTTCTATAATCTTGATCCGTTTTGGAAATCTGAGATGCCGGTAAATCGCGTTTTATTGCTCGAACCATCACATTTTGCCAAATATCCTGTTTCCTCAAAAACAATTGAGTTTGTTTTGAAACTAGCGGAAAATATTAAACGAATACAAGTTTATGTCGGCGAATTTGCCGAACTGAAAACCGAACATAATTTATCGGAAATCTATTTCAAAGAACATCCGACCAACGCACATTACACAGGCACCCGGGAAGAAAGAGATTGGATGTTTCCGGAAAATCACGGCTTTTATCCGTCATTTTTTACCTATTGGAAAAAGTGTGAAAAGCCTTTGAAATTGCGAATTCATCAAATAATAAAAGCCTAATGACTGTCATGATACATTTTACCCGAGCAGAACTAGACAATCTGGAAAATCGGACAAGGGCAAATTTAATAAATTCGATCAGCGGTTATAAATCTGCGAACTTGATCGGTACGATTTCCGCCTCGGGGAAGACGAATCTGGCGATTTTTAGTTCAGTAGTTCATCTCGGAGCCAATCCGCCCCTCCTGGGTTTTATTCTCCGTCCGCCGGGTGACGTAGAACGCCATACTTACGAAAACATTAAGCAAAACGGGGTTTACACGATCAATCATGTTCACGAAAACTTTGTCGCAAACGCGCATTGGACATCAACAAAATTTGACCGGGTTGATTCAGAATTTGAGAAATGTAAGCTCACCGAAGAACTGATTGAAAATTTTGCGGCCCCTTTTGTCAAAGAAAGTAGAGTGAAAATTGGGCTCAGATTGATCGAAGAAATTCCGATCAATCTCAATAAAACTATCCTGATTATTGGCGAAGTTGAGCACGTGTTTTTGCCCGACAAGGCTTTCTTGAAAAACGGCAAGGTTGATTTGAATATGGTTGCAGACGTGGCAATTTCAGGGCTTGATACTTACCATAAAGTTGAAAAGCTCGAAACGTTTCCATATGCAAAGACGAGCAATTTACCTAGCTTTTAATAGTTTTTGAACCAGACCGGGAAAGAGTGTAAAAGTCTCTTAGGAACGTGCAAAAAATAAGTTATAACGATTTGGTTTTGTCTCCGAAGGAGACTGACATTATAGCGTAGCGAGCATCGCTACGTTAGCTCAAGCAAGCGTCCCGTCTCTGAAGGAGACGAACATATAACTCATTGATTGTT
>JANOEF010000532.1:0-2502 GCA_031413075.1 Acidobacteriota bacterium
CCGGACAACATTACGATGCGGCCATGTCAGATTCATTTTTTGCTGATCTGGGGATGCCGCCGCCGGATGTTCATTTGAATGTCGGTTCAGCCAGCCACGCCGTTCAAACAGCCAAAATCATGATGGAGTTTGAGCCGATCGTGCTTGGACAACTTCACGATTGGGTGTTGGTCGTCGGAGATGTTAATTCGACTATCGCCTGCGCTCTGGTTTGTGCCAAATTAGGAGTTAAGGTTGCACACGTCGAAGCTGGGTTGCGCTCTTTTGATCGCACCATGCCCGAAGAAATTAACCGAATTTTGACCGATTCGATTTCAGATTTATTGCTCACGCCTTCGCCTGACGCAGACGAAAATCTGAAAGCCGAAGGGATTCCCGACAGCAAAATCAAACTGGTTGGCAATGTGATGATTGATTCGTTATTGCGAAATTTGCAGATTGCCGAAAGCTCAACCGTTCGCCGGGATTTAGGTTTGAATGAAAAAGATTACGCAGTTTTGACGCTTCATCGCCCGTCAAATGTTGATGATAAAGAGGTTTTTGGCGGACTCCTGGAATCACTTTTAGATATTTCGGAAAAATTACCGATAATTTTTCCCGCTCATCCACGCACCCGAGGGCGAATTGAAGAATTTGGCTTGGCGGACAAAGTTGCCAATTCCGGCATCAAACTAATTGAACCGCTTGGCTATCTTGATTTTATGCGGCTTTACAGCGGGGCCAAACTCGTCTTGACCGACTCGGGCGGACTCCAGGAAGAAACCACCGCCCTCTCGATTCCCTGTCTGACCCTGCGCGAAAATACCGAGCGTCCGATTACGATTGAGATGGGAACAAATATTTTGGTCGGAACCAATCCCGAAAAGATCAGACAAACCGCGTTTTCGGTCTTAGCCGATGAAAATTTTACCGCTCAGGCAAAAATTCCGCCGCTCTGGGACGGACAAACTGCGAAAAGAATTTGCGATGCGTTGTTAGAAATCGCCTAAAAACAGTTGGAAATGTGTGCGCAAATCGTTTGAATCAAGGTCTGTTCGTTTCCCTTCGGCTTCGAGCGTGAACCACTCAGGCAAATCTTTTTGTAATAAAAGTGCGAGTTCGGCATTGGATTTAGGCAGTCCAAAATGCGAAATTCGGGCCGCTGCCAATGCGTTGCCGCGCATAAATCCGTCATTTGGAGTTCGCGTCCAACCCGCTTCGATTGTCAAACATCTTACCCCGTGACGAAATTTGAGTAATGATCCGACCATGGTGGCGTTGCCGAGCGGAAAACGATATGGATTTTCGCTTTCGATTTCCAGTTTGAGTCCACGATGATTGACTTCTTCGGACAATTCGAGAAAGGAATCAAACAACCATTTGCATCCGGTAGAACGAATTGCGTCATTTGAGGCTTTGAGCCGCAGGTATTCGGCAATATCGTTTTTTCCGGACTGTTTGGCCTTCATGATAGCCTGCTCCATCATTTGCCGCCAGAGATCATCAAGTTCGTTCATACTTTGAGGATAAAACCTGCGAACATAAAACGCAATTTCGAGATTATGTCATTTAGCCATTGAATCGTTGACTTTTTATTCAAAAAACTGTTTTCTGTTTTTGAATTGAGAAATAAAAAACAATGGATCAATCAACAAACGATTCGGTGATTCAATGAATTTTTGTGTTATTATTTGTCCATTGAGACTCTCAAACCAAAATCAAGGATTTATGGACGGAGTATGGTTAATTCTTGATAGAAAGTTACCTTTGAGTGTTACGTTTGAGTTTTTATGATGAAACGAGTATTTTTTGCTTTCTCAATTTTAGTTTTGCTGTCGTTTTCGCCCTTCGCGCAGTCACCCAAACCGACCCCTAAAAAGCCTAAAAAGCCGGCCGTCGCCAAAACTCCGAAGCCGGTCGTGGACGACAAAGCCGAGTTAGAAAGAATTTTAGCCCTCCCCGATTTAAGCGAAAAAATTAATGCCTTGTTAAAATTCCGAACCGATTTTCCAACTTCTGCCGAACTAAATCGGGCTTTGGAAGTGTTGGTCAGTGTCCGCGCTCAGTTAGCAGATGAAAAGCTTCGGGCGGGTGAAACCGAGACCGGTATTCAACTTTTCAGAGATGCCGTGAAAGACGCGCCGGATCCGATTTCAGATGCGCTCTTCGCCAAAGTGGTTTTACAATTTCCGTCCAATCTTCTTTTGCAAAACCAACCCGCAGCAGCCATTGAGCTAGCTCAACAGATTGAGGGAAAAGCCGGCGAACGAGGCAAACAATTATTGGGTCTGGCTACTTTTTATATCGGTGCGGAAAATCCTAAAGAAGCCAAAAGATTAGCCGAGAAATCCATTGCGTTGGTCAACAATATTCCCACCGCCTATCATACTTTAGGCGTTGCTAATCGGCTGGATTTTGACCTTGAGGCAGCCGCCCGGGCTTTTGCCAGAGCCCTGGAACTCGATTCCAGTCTGGTGATTTCCAAACGCTCTCTGGCAGATATGAGACGGGCCACCGGAAAAT
>JANOEF010000533.1:0-5414 GCA_031413075.1 Acidobacteriota bacterium
AATAGCATAAAATGCAAGTTATGGTCGTGCTACTACAAGCCAGCATTGCAGTGCATGTGTGTAGAAATTGGCTACACTTGATTGATCAATGCAACTAGTAATCTGTCTGCCTTCATCATGGTGGCAGGTATTCGATATACATTTGCCCTATGCAGGAGGAGTGTGCACTAAAGAAGAATAAAGGAAAGTGAAAATTATGAATCTAGCATTTGTTAGCAACTTTTTAGCAGCAATCTTCTTCTGAAATTTCAGGCAAAGAATTTGGAAAATAATGATGTGGTTCTTTTTGCAGACCATTGATTGGTCTGTTCATTCTTGAGGTGCATCTTTGCATGCACTCATCCGCTGGATGAGATTGAGCGCCGTCCGCTCGCCCGCCAGGAGCACATCGGCAAAGCCTTTTTGAGTAGCAAAAATAGTGCCCGAGGCGAGTTCGTCCCCGTCATTGGCGGTAGTTTCTAACGGCGATGACTCGGGATCGAGATGCATAAAAACGGCTTCCGCGATCTCTAATCCGCAGAGAACCAAACCTTCTTTGGCTAAAAATCTGCCAATTCCACGCGAATCCGGCGGGACCGTAGCCTGCGTCGTGATGTCGCCGCGCCCAAGGTCTTCGCTCAAAAAATCGCCGATTTTTCCAATTATTTCCCCGTTATCAAGCCAACTCATAAGGCATTAAGTTATCATATTTAGTTAATTTTTGTAACTGTTTGGTGCAAAATAATTCAACCGGGGCTGACCAAATGTTTTCCCTTTTCCACAAAATTAATTTAATCTAAGAAAGCACAGAATTATCTGAGAGACGTGTCAATTGAGTATAAGTAAAACAATCGAATTTTTAGAATTATGGACGAGAATATAACACTGGTTTTTCACGGATTTTTGAATCTGACGGCGAAAGAAAAACTGAAATTAGTCGGCGAGATCAATCGTTATTTTGATTCAAACGAACGTGAACCGATTCGGGAAGAAAACGAGACAAACTTTCAAAAGATTGATTTGACTGGCAAACCCTGTAAATGTTGCGCCAAATGATGCGGGCGAGGTCAATCTAAAATCTAAACTTTAGCAATCAAACGGCATCCAAAAGCACAGTCGCGAGTTTGGCCAGATCAGCCTCGTCATTCCAGACATTGACCGAGACTCTAATGGACAAACCGCGATACGAAAGATAAATTTTGTTTTTCAAAAGATCGGCTTGAAGTCGTGGCAGATCAACCTTAGCCGGCGGTCTGATACCGAACAAATGCGAGGCGCGAAAGGCTTTGTCCTCGACCCAGTAGCCGGCGTTTTTGAGTTCAGCGATAAAGTTCTGCGTCAAACTCCCGGCGTAATTTTGAATCCGTGAGGGCTGCCATTCCAAAATTTGTCCGAGCGATGCGGAAATCATCGGAAGTTTAATGAAATCGCTGAATTCGCCCATATTGTAGCGATACGCCTTCGGACGATATTCGGTTTGATAATTAATCAGATCCTTAAAATTTTGACTATCTTGGCGACCGATCCAGGTTTGTTCAAGCGGTGATCCGTCATCAAAAAAGTCACCGCAAAAGGCGAGCGCGTTTCCATAAGGCCCGAGTAGCCATTTATAAACTGCGCAGATCAAAAAATCCGGCTTAACTTCTTCGATATCAAACGGATACGCGCCGACGTGCTGAGTTCCGTCAATGACGAAAAAGACATTATGCTGCCTGCATTTCTGACTGATCGCAATCAGGTCAAAACGAGTTCCGTCTGCCCAATGGGTCGGTGAAATGCACAACAGCAAAGTATTTTCATCAATCGCCGCGAGCAATTTTTCGTTCCAATTTTTCCCACGTTCAACCAGCGAATCCGGGGCCGGGATGGTTTCCAATCGAACGCCTTTTTCGGTCAACTCTTCCCACGGATAAACGTCACTCGGAAATTCTTCGCTGACCAATAGTACTTTTTGAGGTTCGGAGAGAGAGCGTTTTCGGATCAGATTCTTGACCACGGTCGCCATTCCATACGACACCGAAGGCATAATAGCAATTCGGTCAGGTTCGGGGCAATTGATTATTTCGGCAAATCGGGCTTTGACGATTTCGGCTTCAGCGAAAAAGTCATCCTGAGTAATTTGAAAAGGCCGTGATTTTCGCAACAATCCTTTGATCCCTTGTTCCTCAACCATTATGGAGAGCGGGGACATCGTCGCGCAGTTCAAATAAACTACGTCGGAAGGCAGAGAGAATTTTTCTTTCAGGCAACTGAACATTTAGATTTCTTCGGGATTGATGACGACACCGATAAAGGGCAGATTTCGCCAGCGTCCGGCGGCGTCCAATCCGTATCCGACCACAAATTTATTTGGAATTTGAAAGCCGGTGTAATCAACTTTCAGGGCTTTTTTGATACGCGGTTCAGGTTTGTCCAACATCGTCGCAATCTTTAACGAATTTGCTCCGCGGGAACCTAAAATTTCAGTCAGCCGAAACAGTGTCAGCCCCGTATCTACAATATCTTCAACGATTATCACGTCTTTGCCGCGGATCGGATGGGTCAGATCCTTTAAAATTTCGATGTCGCCGCTCGAAACCGTGCCGTCTTTGTAGCTCGAAACCGCCATAAAATCAATGTGAAGGTTTAAGTCAATGGAACGCATCAGGTCGGCTAAAAAAACGACGGAACCTTTCAAGACTCCGACTAAAACAAGGTCTTTGCCGGCATATTCATCCGTGATTTGTTGGCCTAATTCTTTGATGCGGGCGGCAATTTCTTCTGCCGTGAACATCACTTCTAAATTGGGATTGGTAAATTCTGTGGACATAGTTTTTAAGCTTGATTTGTGCTATTTTTACACAATCAGGTTAAACTTCAAAATCAAATAATTTGAAATGTGAAATCCGGAGTTTGGAAGTCGAAAGTTATGGAAAATGAATCTCGTGAGCGGGTCCGTGAGTTGGTTCGTCAAGCCCTAAAAAACACGCCTCTGGAAGCTGAAACCCAGCCCCAAACCATTGAACATTTGGTTGTCAATTCTTTGCGAAACGATGTCAATAAAGAGTTTGACCAGGACGAATCAGCCAAGGATCTGCTCACCGAAGATGATTTGCGCGGTCTCTCGGAAGGGTCCAAAATCCGGGTTGCCGAAAATGTCAAACTTACCCCGCTAGCTAGTGATCTGATTCGCGAAAAAGGAATTGAACTGATTCGCAAAACCTCGCGGCGCGGCTCGATTAAGGTGCGGAGCGTAGCCATCGGTGGCGACCACGGCGGGTTTGAAATGAAAGAGGAATTAAAAGTTTTTCTCACCGGATTGGGCCTCAACGTCCGTGATTTCGGCACCAATTCAAAAGACGCGGTTGATTACCCGGACTTTGCTCACGCGGTCGCGGTCGCGGTTTCTAATCGAAATTGCGAGGTCGGCATCATCATTGACGGAGCGGGAATCGGGAGCGCGATGACTGCCAACAAAGTGCCGAATGTGCGGGCGGCGGCCTGTTACAATGTCGCCCTGGCCAAAAACTCCCGTGAACACAACGGTGCGAATGTTCTAACCCTGGGAAGCGGGCAAAATAAATTTTCCGAAGTTAAAGAGATTGTCGAGGCGTGGCTTTCGAGCGAAATGAGCGAAGATCGTCACAAAAAACGAGTTGGGAAAATTGACGCGATTGAGAGACAGTATTCAAGATAATGCTTGGTTTGCAGATAAAAGAAGCGTAAAACATTGAATGGATTGGAGTAAAATATGACACCTGAAGTTATCGAAAAACAAACTCAAGATATTGGAATTGTAAACAATGGTTCTTCTTTGCCAAAAACTTATGAAGAATTTCTCGAATGGAATGGCACCGATGGAATTTGGGCTGAATGGGAAAATGGAGAAATTATTTTTATGAGCAACCCAAGTTTAATTCATCAGGACATCTCAGATTTTTTAACGGCAATTTTAAGGTTTTTTGCTGAATCCAAACAACTTGGCAGGGTAATCTCTGCCCCTTTTCAACTTAAATTTGATTTTCGTAAAAGCGGCAGACAGCCTGACATAATGTTTGTTGCAACCGCCAATGCCGATAAAATCAAAAAGCAATATGTTGAACAAACTGCGGATTTAATGATTGAAATTATTTCGCCCGAAAGCCGCACCCGGGATAAAGGCGACAAATTTTATGAATATGAAGCGGCCGGCGTGAAAGAATTTTGGTTGATTGACCCTGACCGTAAACGGGCTGAATTTTATACCCTCGGTGAAGATGGATACTTTAATTTTGAAGTAGCCGAGGAAGGTGTTTTCAAAAGTAAAGTATTGGAAGGCTTGACCTTAAAGGTTGATTGGCTTTGGCAGGAAAGCCTCCCAACCTTGATGCAGGTTTTGAAAGATTGGAAATTAATATGATTTCAATTATCCTTTTAACCTATCCAAAAACATTTTTCTAAACTTCATGACCTTTGGCGCGACTACCGCCGCACAATACGGCTGAGTCGGATTATTGGCAAAATATTCCTGATGATAATCTTCCGCCGGATAAAAGGTTGTAAATTCAGTTACTTCGGTCACGATCGGTTCTTCCCAAATGTTTTCGTCATCCAGTTTGTTTATCACTTCTTGGGCGATCCGGCGCTGTTCTTCGGAATGATAAAAAATTGCCGAGCGATAGGATGAGCCGATGTCATTGCCTTGGCGGTTCAATGTTGTCGGATCATGAACGGCAAAAAAGACGTGCAAGAGGTCATTGTAAGAAAGTTCTTCGGGGTCAAAGCGGATTTGGGCAACCTCCGCGTGTCCGGTTGTTTCCGAGCAAACTTCGCGGTAAGTCGGGTTTTCGGTATGTCCGCCCGAATAACCCGAGACGACATCTTCGACGCCCCGCAAATCGTCAAAAACCGCTTCGACACACCAAAAACATCCGGCTCCTAAAGTTGCTGTTTCTAAGTTTTTTGTTTCCATAATTTTATTTGCTCATTTTTTCATCGGTTCATTGGTTCATTAGTTTTCAAATCAATCAATGAGAAAATGAGTCAATTACTAACATTTCACCACAAAGCACTAAATGATTCAAAGCGGCAAAATTATTCCAGGATTTCAAGCTAATTTACGCGTCCAGCAAACTTTTGACAAATGATTTGTTTTTCAAAACTTGAGTATAAATTTGTGTAGGGGTCTTCTGTTTTGTGGCTCAAATGCCGCGCCCGTGCAACGGCTCTCACTTGTTCTAATAGTTTGGGTTTTTGCTGCATATTTTTGTTGCATTTGGGGCCAGCAATAAGTTAAATTGAATCCGCATATAGAGGAATTGACGCGAATCATTCAAGATAATACACGATTTTAGGGGGTCTTTGTATAGAACCTGTTTGCAATTTAATAGCAACAGTTGGAGATAAAAATTTAAGAAATTAAAACCCAAATTGCCCGCGGAAAAACGCAGAATACACAGAAAAAAGCCAAAAGCATG
>JANOEF010000534.1:0-14882 GCA_031413075.1 Acidobacteriota bacterium
CAGAGATTGACCAAAAGAGACTTTTAAGGCATCCAACAATGCCGAAATTATCCTATGCGATTTTACCTTAATGGAGTATGTTATTTAATTTCTTTTACTAATCAGATGAGATACAATGTGTGTGGTTGTTGAAAAAGACGGTTGCGTATCTAACAATCGGCAGGCATCCTTGTAATATTCTAGAGCACCCTCTCCGACTAGCTTAAGTAATTTGTATATGCGTTCCTGTCTTGTGTCACGAAACTTAAAAAACCTTTGTTCGACTGAATTTTCTTTTGCGGAATCTAAATCACTCATAATCCTTTGGAAATACTGAATGCCAAATTTGGCTAGTTCGGTATTCTATCCAATCTCTTAATCAAATTCTACTTTTAAGAATTACACTTGGTTTAAAAAATCGTTTCAAAATCACAATTTTGAAATTGGTCAAATCGGTTGAAGTGTCTAATAATAACGATTTTCTTCGTGTCAAAAAAGAGTAATTTTCTGACACCAAAAATTTGAGATATAAAATGCCTGTAAAACAACGATCTTACAAACATAAGTCTTGAGAAGTTTTTTGACACCTAAAAATTCAATTGACAGCAGTTAATTGAATTCGACTCATCCAAAATTCAGCACGTCTAGATAACCCGACTGTTCTCAATAAAATAAACAAAACTCTTTCAAGTAATTTACTAACCCTGCAAATGTCTTCTGGCAAAAATGATTCCTTCAAGCCAAATAGGTAGGTTTGACCTACACCCTGACTTCTAAAGTTTGAAATAAACAGTAATCGGTAGGTTTGACCTACAGTAATCGGTAGGTTTGACCTACACTACAACGATTAGAGAACGTATTTCCACAGGCAAATCAGTAGGTTTGACCTACACTAACAGTAGGTTTGACCTACACTAACAGAAATTAGCGGTAGGTTTGACCTACACCAACGGTAGGTTTGACCTACACTAGTAGAAAGAATCGGTAGGTTTGACCTACACCAAAGCCTCGGCATAGGTGAAAACGGTAGGTTTGACCTACAGCTTTCAGTAGGTTTGACCTACACCTGAATTGTCGTAAAGTACTGAAAATCAATTAGATGCAGTAGATATTCGGCGGCGCAATCCTTTTTAACCCCTTAACCCTCTATAGCCCTTCTTAATCCGTTACTATGTCGAGAGTTACAACATTTTCCTGATTCTTAACAATTTGATCGTACTTATTAGCCTTTTTAGTCTCATTGGAAAACGAATTTGAAGGACGAAGATGAAGTTTGACATCCAATAACTTAGTTTTTTTCTCGTTCCAAATCTTTTCAACGGAATAATTCAGCAAAACATCCTTTTCAATCATCTCTTCCAAAGCTTTTTCAACATCAATCAAATTCGTCTGAATACGTTTTTGGGCAGTCAACCCAAAATCCCGAATAATCGTGCTAAGTTTAATAGTATAGAGATTAGTAATTGAGGCTTGCGTGAAATAATAAGACATTCTTTTATGCAATTGGCGAGCAATAACATTTTTATACTTCATGACCCGTTCATAATCATAAAGTCGAAATTTAAGAGTATTAATACCTTCAGTCACTATTTTGGAAAAAATAATGAAAGTCGTCATTTCGTCATCTTCACCTTCATAACCAAAATTATCAATCGGGGAGAAAACAATTCCCCGTTTTTTGTCGGGATGCCGCAACTCAAAGCGGGTAAACGCTAAAATCCGCAGACTTTCAATAACTTCGACAAAACTAAGTGTATGATTGTGCTTTTCAAGTTCTTTTCGCACTTGATAAACAGAAAACTTCAAACCAAGTTGACCATCCAAATAAATTCCATTGCCTTCAACCACCAGCTTCCGCAAAACATCTTCAACGATTTCTTCTCTTTTTCCCAGATAATGATAGGTGGTTTCCCCTGTTTTATGATCTTTGACCTGGGCGGGATAGATTTCCAAAACACGTTCCTGACCATTAGATTCAAAGTGTCTGGTAATAACCGGCAAGCTTTCTTTTGAGGATTTACCTTTGCCGTAATAAACTTTTGGCAAAAAATCATACTTTTCAACACTCTGACTATATTTCTTCGGCTTACTGAGTTGGGCACTTGGCGAATCTTCTAACGGATCTTCAAGCAGTTCAAAAAGACTCAGTTGGTTAGGAAAAGATTCCGTATATTCTTTGAATGATTTTTTTGCCACAGAATTCTGCTTTCCTCCCGACAATAAACTTAATTTATCTGCACCGTATTCTAGCATAACTTTTACCATATTTTTAGAAATTACTTTAATTAAAAACTCCGAAGTATCGAAGAAAAACAAACATCAAAACTAATTTAACGAGTGTTAGGATTCGCCGGATTTTTACGAACAGAAACCGGCTGAGAATTTCCATCTTTTAAGTTAGTAGCAGGCTGCTCAGTTAAACCAAGCAAAGCCAACGATTGAATTGAAGGTTGAGCAATTAGTTTATCAACTTGATTATCCACAATCGCCGGCCCCTTCCAACGACGAATCATTTCGGGCGAAGCAGTCACAAACCACGAAATCCCTTCTTCACGTTTTTCGCCTGACGGCACCGCCCAAAGCGTAAACAAATGAGAGTTTTGCTGCGAGTAAAGATAAAAAACATTATTATGCCGAAAGACTTTGCCTGATGGATCGAACTCACGCTCTCGTGTTGAGTCCCAGACTTTCCCGACCAAAGAGCGTAAATCTTCAGGGAAAGCTCCAATTTTTTCGTGATATTTTAATAAATCTCTCGTCAGAGCCGCCGCACTGTCTTGCGGAAGTGCATCACGGCGTTTTACTTCCGTCGCCCAAAGCGAGTAAAAATATGAACCAAGAACCAGCACCACCATCAGCGGGGTAATAATAAAAGTAAGTTTCATCGAAGTGTTTTTCATCAGATTAAAGAACCCTCAAAGCAAGCGGTGTATTAAATTCGTCTTGCATTTTGCCTTTTTGATTTATTTTTGATTCCTCGACTGCTTTCGTCCTTGCAGTTAAAGCAAATTTTCGGGATAAAGTAACCTCGCGCTTAAACTCGGCACCTTCGTCCGAACCTATCGGCGGTTTAGCTTGCAAAACAACCTCAGAATCAAAATAATCCTGCAAATCTTCATCTTCTCCTATGTTCACTTTCGGCTTTTCGGCTTTCAAAAAAGTCTTCAATTTCTGTTTCATAAAACCTTCCGACGATTTATCAGCAGAAGTGTCGTTCGCTAAAGCTAAAACATTTTCTTGATTGGCATTTGGAGAGTCAGAACCCATCATTTGCAGACCAATTTCTTCAAGTGCAGCATCGGTTTCGGCAAATGCCCCCGAATTGGGTTCCTGCTTATCTGAAACAGAATTGACATCAGTTTGCGAACTGATGTTATTTAATGAGACAGCCATCCCAGCTTGAGTTTTTACACGATTACCTTTGACCGACTTTTTTGAATTGGTATGCCTGTCAGTTCGGCTTCGAGCAACAGAAACTTGGGTAAAACTACTCGCGAAAATTTGCATATCGGAAAACCGTAAAACATCCGGCTTCCGATAAACTACAGCTTTTTGAATATCGCGGCGTAAATAAACCGGCGGGAAAGCGGCTTTGACCGGCGGTGCAGTATCAGTAACAAGCTGAATTCCGGTGCGAACGGACGGATAATGCGAAATTCCTGCCACGCTGCGGATCGCATCAAGTAGTTTCAAGGCGTTTGATAAATTTGCCGCCTTTATTTCGGGACATCGCGCTCTTAAGATTTCAAGTTCTTTGGTCAAATTCGGTGTTGCAAAAAAGGTGTGTAAATGGCGGTCTCTGAACGGCAAGGACAATTCGTGCCGTGAATCATTCGAGGTGGAAATAACAATCGGCAAAAACTCGGGATTGGTGCAGCCGACAAACCCTTCTGCCAGTCGTTCAACATAGATTTTCCCGGTGGCGAGCGGCGAAAGAAGGGCATCTTCGACGCTTGCCCCGAATTTATCGGCTTCATCAAGCCTTAAAAGCGTCGGAAATTCACTTTCCTGAGCTTTCGAGTAGGCGGCGGCAACCTCACCCAAAATCAAAAACCTTTTTGTCCAGCGTTGTTGACGCGCAGACTCTAAAGCACCGGCGCGTTCAGTTTCCGATTGCGATTGAACAATTGCGTGGACTTCCCGCATAAAAGATTCTTGTTCATCTTTATCCCAGGCACAGAGCAGTTCTTCCTGCCGGAGTTCATCACGTCCCGAGACCGTGTAATAATCAAGATTGCAGGCTTCATAAAGCGCATCGGAGAAAACGGTTTTTCCCGCCCCCGGCTCACCGCATCCAAGTAAGGCAAACCCCGACAGCAATGATTGACAAAAATCGCTAAAGTTGCCTTCGTCCGGAATGTATCCGGTGGAGCAAATCAACGAATACAGTTCATCTTCTTGCTTTTCTTTGACCATTTGGCGCGGATTGATTTTCGGCTTGTTGGGATTACTCGGCAGCATCAGTTTTTTCCCTTCTCCATCGCTTGAAGTGCCAAAGCGCGAAACTGGGGCGACATTTTTAGAAATGCCGCGCGGATTTTGTTCGCATCATCCGTAACGAGAATTTCCGCCATTTCCGCTTCGCTCAAATTTAGTCCGGGGATTTGCTTATTTTTATCACTAAGGCTCTCTTCCAAATCAGCTTTTTGAATTCACCGGATAAATCCGTGATTAAAACGTAGGCTTCAGTTCCCGCTTTCACGACGACAAAACTATCGCTTTGATTATCTCCGCGAATAACTGAAGATACTTCACCGCCAACACCGTTTGTTCCACCCAAAACGATTGTTCCACCGCGCCCCGACCGGGATGAAAGCACATTAACGGCATTGCCCCCAACTTCACGCAAAGCACTTAAAAAACGATTTCCCCAACTTTTGATGGATTTGCGTGTCCCCAAAACACCCGATGCGCCATCCGTTCCCGTAACTTCACCCTCAAATTTGATGAGTTTGCCGGATTTCGGGTCAATTGCCCCGAAAACGGAAATAAAAGCACGGTTTGTTTCACTGCCGCGCAGTCTTCCGACCAGGACTGTTCCCGCCGGATACGAAAACCCGTTTTGTTTGACGGCACGAGACAGCTCCATTCGGACTAAGTTTCCTGATCCTTGCAAAGTAAAAACCGCACCTAAAAGGCGCACCGGCAGTAAAGTGCCGAAAGGTGGAACATTGGCGGATTCAATTGGGGAACTTGAGCTTTGCCCGAAATTAGTTTCATTCGTTTGCGGAGAACTTTGGGAAATCGGAATTGATGGGACAGAGTTCGTTTGATTGGGAATTCGCCCGAAAAATACCGAACGGGCAACTGTTCCATCCGCTTTGTTGTTTAGTTTTTCGCCGCCCGTTGGGTTAATTCTTGGCTGAAAACCCAAATTTTGATCAGATTCATTTTGATTCGATAAATTCGGAGTCGTCTTGACCGGACTGGAAAGATTTGGTTGAGAAGGGCGAATTTGATTGTCTGCCGAATTTGATTGGACTTTTCCTTTTTCATTGGGCAAAATAATCATATTTCCCCCGTTTTGACCGTCAGTTGATTGATTGTTCGCTGCTTGATTGTTTTGCAGCTCCTTCGTTTTCTCTCCTGAAGAAAGCGTTAAATCTTGTTCAGCAGTGGCATTCGGGTTGGTCGAAGGATCTGAAATGACCGGAGAATTTTGATTATTTCCGTTTTCATTAGCAACGATTGATAAAGCAGTTTTGAGTTTCTCATCGCCGTTCGTTGTTGCTCCTGATTCAACGCTGTTCGGTTTTTGGTTACGGTCAATCGAAACGCGGCTGGTCGGCGCAAAAAAACCGAAACCGAACGCCCAAGCTAGGAAAACCACGAAGATTCCAAAGCCCGCACCAAAAACGGTCAGGAAAATCAGCGATTTGCGAAATTTCACGCGACGCGTCCGGGAGGCTTCATCTGCTTCGGGAGAGTCGTTTTCAAAATCGTTTTCATCAAAAATGATATCGTCTGAAATTTCATCAGATCCTCTCACGTCAGCAAAATCTTCTGCCTCCAAAATTTCATTATTGGTGAGAAATTCACTTCTTGCCGCAAGTTCCGATTCTTCCGGGTCTAAGGCAGGCGGAATAACCGCCGGGATATTATCTACTTTTCGCTTCATTGTTTGACTTCCTCCTTGCCGGCGGTTTGATTCACGGGAGAATCGGCAGCACGGTCGTGAGCGGCTGAAACGAGCAGTTTTTGATTTGCCCCCAGGACTGGATTTTCGTAAACGATGGCGTAATAGCAAACCGCTCCGGCGGGAATTGCTCCTTCGAGTGCCGTGGTTTCCGTATATTTTCTGGTCAACCGCTCAATTTGCAGACTGTTTCCCGCTTTGTCAACAGTTTGAATTTTGAGTTCGGGCATTTCTTCCAGCAGCCGTAAGGTATCGGTTGTTTCATTTTTGACCGCGACAATTATCATTCGCTGAACGGGGTCAATTTCGACTATCTTGAAGGTCGAGAGACTTAAACCTTGAGAAGCAGGCGACCAAATCGTTAATCTTGGAGCTTGAGTTTTGATAGCTTCCGCCAATTTTTTATTCACGAAGCGTGATAGTTCTGCGCCGGACTTCATTTTGCGTCTGGCAGATTCCGTAATATTCGAGGAGCCGTTGATGATTTCAACCTCCGAACCAGATGAAACATTGATTGTATTGCCTATCTTTGATGAGTCAGATTCTTTGGTTGGATTGTTGCTAATCAGAGTAGAAACGGCACGGATCGGTTTAGTTTGTTCAGCAGTATTTTCATCGCCCAAATTCACTTTTAATCCGGCAGTGCGACGAGCGGCAATGACTTCCGAGAGATTGTAACTTAAGACGCAGCGATGTGCGTTTTGCCGAATATCCGGCGCAGGAACGATTTCCAGCACCAGAACTAAGCCGGATTTCATTTGCATCGTAATCGTCACTGACATTTCTTTTTGACCACCGGCGACCGGCAAAAAGCCTTCGCCCGGATAGAGCGTAATCGAACGGTCGGTTTCTTTAGTGGGCGACTGAAAAACGGTGACGAGCTTCGGGTTGCCTTCGTGAATATAATAAATTTGATCCACGCTTGGAAATTCAACTACCGGAGTCGCGTTTTGTGCCAGCCCCAAGCGCACAACAGTTGGTTGCTTCGGATTGACGGAAACGGATGCTTCGCCCGATAAATAATCAACCGGCGGACGATTAACAACTGTGACCGCGTTATTAACTTCCGCAATTTTATCTTTTGAACCAGGGCTATTGGTTGGGTTAATGATTTTCGATTTGGTTTGGTTCGGTTTGGGTTTTGTCCGCTGACGGCTATGGTTGGTTTGCGCTGAATTATAAACAACCAGCAGCAGAAAAATGACACAAAGGGCAGTCCAACGCAGGGCAAATATTTGCACGGAGCGTCTTTCAGAGAAATGTTTTAGTATCATAGAATTTATTTTGATCATATTTTTGTTGGTTAAATGGACGCATTTAGTTAATTTGCGCTGATTTTTTCGTTTTTTTAATTTTTCAAACTATAAAATATTTATTGCTTACCGCTGGTAGCAGAATTCGCTTGAGGGCGAGTTTCACTAACCGTACCGGCAGTTTCGTTTCCGCTCGTGCGTTCATCCGAGAGCAGCACAAGTGCTGATTTGCGCGTCCCATCTACTGCTTCGGCACGGTATTTATGAATGTAAAAGCCGGTTCGGTAATTGTTATCGTTTCTGGCAGGCGAAGTCGGCGAGTCCATCAGCAAAAATTTGATTTTGATTTGCGTTTCCTCTTCGACGCTCGAGCCGTTTTGCACCCGCCGCAAGACTCGCTTGCCAAGTGCGCGGACAATAAAAGGATCGCGTTCATCTACGCTTAAATCCTGCAATTCCCAAGATGAATTGACGCTTTGCGTTTTTTCCTGCGCGAGCAGTTTTTCCGTATTGAAAAGCTGTGCCTGTTGGAGCGAGAGATTCGGCTCCAGCATCTTTAAGAGTCGGTTAACTTGTCCGGGGCGGGTTGCGCTGTTGACTTCATAGAGGCAACGCAAAAACTCTGTCACTAAAGCCTTTTTATCACCGTTCGTTAAATTGTCAGGCGCAAGGCTGACCGCTTCCGTCTGCCCGTAATCTTTGTTGTTGATTGCCAAAGTGCGTCCCGAGGTTTTGTCCACGACAATTAAATCCGTTTTCCGCAAAGCGAAATAAAAATTTAGTCCGATGCAAAAAAACAGCAATCCGAGCAACACGAAACAGACGCGCAAAAGTTGCGAAATCGTCAAAATGTCTTCCGGGTCACGCTCGCCAAAGGAGGACGCGGAAAAATCAACTTGTTTAGAATTTGATTCAGGTGTCATAAAAAACTCCTCTTATAAAGAATTTAGGGTTTTGCAAAAGTAAGCGAATGACTAATGAATTTGACTTAACCGTTTAATCAGAATTGGTTCATCAAATGATAAAATCGGGATGATCCATGGGCTTTCCCCTAATTCCGAAAAGTGATTGCGGTTTTCGCCCAAAATTTCCACCGCGAGGGAATGATTCAAATACAAATTTGAACAGATGTTCATCACCTCGATCAGATTTATCTCAGTTTTAGGCGACATTTTTTCTCTTTCGCAAATTCCGTAGGTTTCATTAGCCATGTAAGTTATCTCCAAAATTTAGGGTCAATGTTTTTTCAAAACACGAAGGCAAAGCAAATTAATCTATTCGCTTGCTTGAAATTGGAAGATTGCAAAATGAGTGCCATTAAAAAAATCGTCCAAAATGCCTGATTTTCACGGAAAATCTAAATTTTTGAACGGTTGAAGGTGAAAAAGAAGCGGGGGCGGTATGTTGAACGCACTACCTCAGGTATGTTGAACGCACCACCCCTTAAAAAATATAAATAAAATCGGGCTTTCGTGTAATATTGGGTGGTATGTTGAACGCACCGCCCTGGTTATCAAGCTAGAGTTATCAATTACTTCCTTCTCGCAAACCGGCATAAAAATAACCGATTGTGGTCAATCGGCTATGCGTTTTATTTCGGGTTAAAGCGAATAAATATCGAATTTAGAGTAATGCAAATGTTTGTCTTATTTTGGCACGGGAATTTTTTTACCGAAAAAAGTTCCGCGAGCGCGGATCGAGCTTGGCTGCGCTGGTAAGCGCACTTGCTCGCCGACAACTAAATCACCGCTTTCCGCCAATCGTTCAAGGTTGCTCCCCGAAATCTTAAATCGCGCTCCGGTGCGTGGCTCATAATAAGTTTCGTTTGCTTGCAGGACTGCCTTTTTTTCTTCATTCGATGTAGCTGAATTTGAGTCAACAGAAATATTTGCGGAAGCAGAGACGGGATTTTTTGACGAAACAAGAGAGTTATTTTGGGGCAGACTTTTATTTTTATCAGTTAATAGTCCGTTTCTAAAATTGTTGGAAACAGCTTGACCCAGCTCTGTTTGGTTTTGTGCGACGGTGTTTGTGTTCCAAAAAACCGGGTTTGAAATTTGAGTTAAAAGTGAACCGCTAAAGCCGATTTCCCGGTCTTGGAGCCAGGCGCGGGCAACCGATTGGGCAACATCTCGCGGATAAAGAAAGCGGACAATCACACCCGGAAATAGTTGTCTTAATTCAAGTAAGCGGTAAACGATAAGTCCGCGAGCAACATAGCCGATGGTTTCCCTATACGGGGGAACACCGCCTATTGTTCGCCTCCCGCCGGGATTGATGATTTTCTGATTGGCGCGAACGGCTTTGCCCCATAAATAAGCGTCAACCGCACCTTCACCGGCATTATATCCGGCTAAGATCGAATCAATTCGCCCACCGAAACGCTTTGCCAGAAATCTCATATACCGTGCGGCTGCTCTGATAGCCGGTTCGGGTTGGTAAGGATTGAACAAATTAAAACGTGCAGCAGTTGCCGGAATAAATTGCATCAAGCCTTCCGCTCCGGCGGGTGAGCGAAGCCACGGACGGAATCTGGTTTCGTTATAAGCAATCGTCCACAAAAGATACGGGTCAACTTCTTCCTCCAAGGCAATGCGGGTAATGGTCGCTTCAAAAAATCGCGCCCTCTCAAAGAGCGATATGCGGGAAAACTGCGCTCTGGTCAAGACATTTGTTTGCCCGGAAATTACAGGTTGAAACGAAGCACAGAGAATCAACAAAAAAAATGCGACTGTTCGCCAAACAATCAGTAGTGTGCATTTAGAATTCAAAAAACTTTCTTTCATAAATTTATCTTCAAAATTAGTTTTAGGTTTGTGCCGCTCGTCTAAATCGGCTTGGGCTTTTTACGGCAACCCCTATGCCTTGAACATAACTCTATAATTTTCAATATGTTACAGACAGGCACGAACTTTGCTCTGATAAATTTTGAGCCTGTCCGCTATAAAGGTGCGGCAGCAGCTAGAAAAACCAATCAAAATTTAAGAGGAAAAAAATAAATGAAAAACCGAATTTACTCTGTCGTCGTCAATTTACGTCGTTCAGCTACAAATACACTTGAAAACTTCAATACCAGACAAAAACTGGGAAACCTACCCGCTAAAACCTACCTGTTGGCAAAAGCAGGCGCACCTCTCTTTGGGGCAATTCTGCTCAACTTAATCATCTTTGAAGTGGCACACGCCCAAAGCAACGGTCCGATCTTTTCGGGCAGTGCGAATAATCTCGCCAATATCGTCCGTGAAGGATTAAAACTTTTCGCCATTCTCTTGTTCTGCGGCGGCGCATTGGGAGTTGGAGCCGCGATTTGGAACAAGATGTGGGGTAAAGAATGGGCAAACTATGCCATCGGCGGCGGCGCGGCTTTTGCGTTCGGAACCATTATGGCAGTCATCTATGCCATCGCTCAGGGACAAAACGTTGCGGTTGATACGAATTTTTAGGCGGGAGAATTAAGGATTTATGAAACCAAGACCGGTCCGACAACACGTTTATCACGAAATAAAACGCTGCGGCGTATATCAGGGCGATTGGAAGTATATTCTGATTCCAACTGCCGCTGCCTACATTCTGCCGTTTGTTTTCGGTTGGTGGATCTACTACATCCCGGTGGGCGTTCCCTTGGGAGCAGTTTGTTTTATTGTTTCGCTCGCCCTTTTCACCTTCTTAAGAGCCAGCAAGCCGAAAGGCTGGCTCTTACACAAACTCGATGCTGTTTCAGACCGTTGGAGCAAATTCCGCCGCCCTGTAACGGATGAATACGAAAAAGAAGGCTGGATCACCACCAACTAACCCTCAAAAAAATTGAGAAAAAGAAGAAAAAATTATGCTCGAAAATTACACGAATTTATCTGGAAACTTTTTGCTGACGAGTCTGATTGCCAGTAGTGCCGCGTTGGGAATCGGCTTCGTTATTGCTTGGCGGTTTCTGCCAATTTTTAGACAGGCAGGCAATCGAAAATCTAACCAACTGCCCAAAGCCCCTAAGGACTTCCCTGCTTCCGACGAGAGGAAGTTGAGGCACGGGCAAGGACGATTGAGAAAAAGCGAAATACTGGGCTTTGACGGCGCGTTGATCCGCTATCGGGACGGAAGTTTTGGGCGTGCCTACAAAATCATACTCGCCAACACGATTTACCAATCGGAAGAATTTACCGAAAACCGGATTGACGAAATTTCAAGTCTGCTCAATTTTGACAAACCGGCAGGAACGGTAATTCAGATTCGCTTCGATTCCCTGCCCTGTAGTGGAAAGGTTTTAAAAAATCATCTCCGCTCGCGCAATGAAACGGAAAGCCATCCGCACGCCGCGCTCCTGCACGCGACGAACATTAAGATTTATGAAGACGCAATCAGCGCGGAGTTGATCAAAGAGCAGTCGGCAACCGTTTGGATTCGCGTTCCGGCGGCGGATAAACACGACCATCCGGCACTTCTCCAATTTCTGCCAAGTGTTGTCAGGGAAATCGGGCGCGGCGGATTCTTTCAATGTTTGACCGCGCCGATTATTTCAGGGAAAAATGCCTTTTCACAAAATTTTGTCAGCCGTGAACAAGCGCGGGAAGAAAAATGTCAACAAGCAGCGGAAAAAGTTTTTCGCGCCTTTGAGGAAAACTTCCCCAAGGAACTGCGGCTCGAAAGGCTCAGTAGGCAGGAAACCTTTGAAATTCTTTTTGCTTCCCATCGTCGCTCAGTCAAAACCGATGCTCCCGTCTTACCGGAAACCGTTTCCCGCCTTGATATTAGGCGTTATCTGGCATCCGGCGAAATCAAAGCAGACGAAACGGATTACGTGATTCACGAGAAATCTTTAGCAAGTGTGGTGAGCCTCAAAGTGCCGCCGCAAAATTTCGTGACTGCCGACACGATGCGCTATTTGACCTGTCGGGGCGATCTAAATTTTCCGCATACGATTGTGCTTGATTTCGTGGCACTCGATGTCGAAGCAAGTAAAAAAGAACTCAAGAAAAAAATTAAACGCATTGAAGGGAGCGGAAACACTTTTTTCGGTCTCAAACCGTTGGGTGAAGATGCCAAAGTTATCCGCGAAGAATTAACCGAACTGCTGCGTCAAGTCGAAAAGGGGCGCGAAAAAATCTGCCAAGCACGAATCAATTTTGTCATTTTTGGTGGGAAAGTCCGTCATCGTTCAGAAATCAAAGAAAGGGCGGAAACCTTAACCGAAAGATGCGAACAGATTATTTCCGCCGTTCGCAAAATTCCCGGTGCGGATGCCATCCGGGAAGAACCGGCACGAGTGCGGGCAATTTATCCCAGAATGCTCGCCGGCGAAATTTCGTGGCGAGAAACCGGACAGGAATTCGGCGAAGCTGCCAGCACTCTGGCGGCGTTTGTTCCGACTGAAGGCTCTTGGCACGGTTCGCCTCGCCCGCACAGCCTTTTTTTAACGCCTGACGGAAACCTGTTCGGACTTGATTTATTCGATAGAAATTTAATTAAATCTCCAACCGTGATCGTCACCGCTGCTTCGGGTGAAGGTAAATCGGTGTTAGGGATGAGAATTATTACCGACATTCTGGCGACGAAAGGTCGGATCAAAGTGAGGGCGATTGATTACAAAAATTCGCTTAAACCAATGTGTACACTTTTTGGCGGGCGGCACATAAATTTTGCCGAAAGTCAGCCGAAGCCTTTGAATATTTGGAATTATCCCGGGCTTGAAACAGGATTTCCTGCCTCCAAACGGCAAAGCACATTTGTACTGACTGATTTACTGAATTTAAGCAAAACTCCGAAAGATGACACGATTACCTACTCCATCGCCAAGCTCATTGTCGGTGAGGTTTATAAAATATCACAAACCAGAAACGGTCACGGGCGACCAAAATTTCAGCCGACTTTGAGCCATTTTCTCGATCTTTTGGGAAATTACAGTTGGAACGAAACCGAACGGACAAAAGCAAATGAGTTATTTTTGAAACTCAACATTTATCGCAATGACGTGTGGCTTGATGCACCCACTGATCCTGATTTCGATTCAGATTCACCCTTTGACGTTTATGAACTCACTTCTTTGTCCTGTTTGGATGAACCTGTCAGGGAAAGTATGGGCTACCGCATTGCCGCTTCGATTATGCAGGAAATCGGCGAAGAAAACTCGCGTGGTCAAATTACGCCTTTTCTTTTCGTTTGCGATGAGATGAAGGAAATTTCCAAGTATTTTCCGCCTGTTTTGGATTTAATCGGCAACACCAGTTTAACAGGACGCAAGGAAGGGGTGGTGACACTTTTGATGGGACAAGCCTACGAACATTTTTCCGGCACGGAAGATGCTCCCAATCCCATCGGGATTGATTTGGTCAAAAACTCCGGCGTGAAAATTATTGGCAAACAAATCGGTAATTTCGACCGGCTGGTGCGGGATTGCGAGCTTTCCAAAGAAACGCAAACCGCCATCCGCAGTATTCGTAACCCTTACGGAATTTATACGCAATGGGTAATGGTCATCGGTTCGGGTGACGACAAAATTGTCGAGATGGCAACCGTCAGCCAATCATCGGTTGAACGTTGGAACTCGACCACCGATGCCAACGAGAGAAACGCCCGCGCCATCGCGGAAAGGCAATTGGCTGATCAACCTTTCGCCTTCGTTTTGGCGTGGCTCGCCGAGCATTATCCGTTGGGATTGACCGCCGCCGGCTTAACCGAACTTAAAACAGAACATGTGGAGGAACTTCGGACATTTGCTTCTAGCAATATCGAGTAAAAAAATATGAAAGACTTAAAATTTATACACCAATTCGTCATCGCTCTCGTTGTTTATTCTTTCCTGATATTTCCGGCGGCACAACCGGCGAAGGCGCAATGGGTAACATTTGACCCGACCAATTATGCGCTCCAGCTAGAGAAAAAAATTGAAGAAGTCGCCCGCTGGATTAAAACCGTTGAGCAATATACGACAATGTATCAAAAAGCGATTGAACAGGTTAGTTCTTTGCGTGGGATTCTTTCCATCGTTGACGAACAAATCACTAAAAATAAACAAATGGTTGAAGGCTGGGCGGCAGTCGGGCGGATCGTCAAAGGGGTTTTTGATTTGAAAAAACAGATCGAAAATTCCATTAGAAGCGAGATTCAAGCCGTGGTCAGTATTTCGCGCCGCTACCGCGACGGGATTTTCGATATGGAAGCGAATAAACACGATCTGGATGATTATCTCAAACACGCGATTGGCAGGAATGCCGATGCCAGCCTGAAAAATTTAGAGCGGCTTGCCAAACTTGATTCATCATCTGAACGAATGCTTTACGACCGCGAAATGATTCTGGCGGAACTGGCTTTGCTTTATAAAGAACAGACTGAACTTCAAGAACGGGTCACGGAACTGAGAGGGTTGCCGGGTGATTACCAGGACAAAATCGAGGGCTATCTCGCCCAATTACGGGAAATTGGCTCTCGGATCGCCACGCTTGAACTTCGTTTGGTCACGAAGTTTCCGCTGACATTGGCGGTGGCGGTGGCGGTGTGGCTGTTATTGGTGCTGGTGACGATGG